>JACQBY010000065.1 GCA_016201875.1 Nitrospirota bacterium | reverse complement strand
GCGGTCGTTGTTTTGCCACATCCCCCTTTTTGGTTCATGATCGATATGATTCTCATGCGTCCCTCTCTCCTTAGTTTGATGATTAATTTATTTTTAAATGACAGATCAAAAATAAATAATGCCAATAAAAAGAAAGGAGAACGAAAGAAAATATTGTCACAAAACCACAAAATATAGTATCTTGTTTTCCATTTATACCATATATTGATTTAAAGTCAATACAATTAAACAGTTCTCTGTCTGTTTTAAATTTGTTTTTTTCTCCGTCCGGGCGTTGACAGGCCTGAAATGCATGGTATCTTTAAAATATGGAGGATATTTCCCCTATTTTAAGGAAACTGAAAGAAAAGCTCGACCAATTTGCCTCTTCAAAAGAGGTATTAAAATGGATGGATATTTTGGCCAGAGAAGGGGTCTGGATCGATTTTACCCTGGAGCCAAAAGGTCCCGGCCTCTACAAAGGGAGCGAGCCTTTAACCATATCGAGTCCTCTTAAAGAAGACGTGTTGTGCCGGATGGAGCGATGGGTTAAAGATTACGATGGAACCTTCCTGAAAGCCAACCGCATCAAAACCCCCTGACCTTTTCTGCATAATCAGCAGCTAACGTTTAATCAGCGAATTTCCTGTCATTTCAGCCGGTTTGGGTATCCCCATGACTTCCAGAATCGTTGGAGCGATATCGGCAAGGATCCCTTGATCTCTTAAGGAATAAGAGGTTTCTGAAATCAGGATAAAGGGGACCGGAAAAGTGGTGTGGGCGGTATGCGGTTCTCCCGTTTGGGGGTCGACCATCTGTTCTAAATTTCCATGATCGGCTGTTATCATGACCGTTCCATGGAAACTTTGGACGGTTTTAATAATCTTTTCAAGGCAATGATCGATGGTTTCTGCAGCCTCAATGGCCGCCGGAAGAGAGCCGGTATGCCCAACCATATCGGGATTTGCGAAATTCAGGACGATAAACTGGAATTTTTCAGATTTAATCTGAGCCACCAGGGCTTCTGTAACCTCCGGAGCGCTCATTCGTGGCTTTAAATCGTAGGTCGGCACATCTCTTGGAGACTGAATTAAAATCCGTTCCTCTCCGGGATAGACCATCTCCCTTCCGCCGTTGAAAAAATAGGTGACATGCGCGTATTTTTCCGTTTCGGCAATCCTTAATTGTTTCATTCCGAGACCGCTGATGATTTCGCCGAGGAGCGCATTTAAGGAATAGGGAAGAAACGCCGCCGGGAGCTTAGAGGTCTCGTCATATTGAGTCATGGTGACAAACCCGGAGAGCCGGGGAGCCTTTTTCCGGGCGAAATGGGTGAAATGTCCGGAGGTAAAAGCCTCTGTGATTTCCCTTGCGCGGTCGGCTCTGAAATTAAAGAAGATTATCCCATCTCCATCCTGAACCGGTCCGACCGGGACTCCTCCCCCGCGGGTCATAATAACCGGGATCAGGAACTCGTCGGTTTTATTTTCCCGGTAGCTCTGTTCGATCGCGGCAATGGGGTCTGAGGCCGCAGGTCCGGCTCCAAGAACCATGGTGTTGTAGGTTTTTTCAATACGGTCCCATCGCCTGTCCCTGTCCATGGCGTAATACCTGCCGGAAAGAGTGGCAATCTGGCCGATTTGGTTCTTTTGGATGAAATCAATGAGCTGACGCATAAAAAGAAGACTGCTTTTAGGAGGGGTATCTCTTCCGTCCAGAAAAGGATGGACAAAGACTCTGCTCAACCCCGATCTTTTGGCCATTTTTAATAAGGCGAAAAGATGCTCGATATGGCTATGGACCCCTCCGTCGGAGAGAAGCCCCATCAGATGAAGGGCTTTATTTTCCCGTTTCAGATTTTCCATCAGGGACGAAAAGGCATTATTTTTAAAAAATGACCCGTCATTTATGGACTTGTTGATTTTCAGGAGCTCTTGATAAATAATCCGCCCGGCGCCAATGTTGAGGTGGCCGACTTCGGAGTTTCCCATCTGCCCATCGGGGAGGCCGACCGACTCCCCCGAAGTCATGATCCTGCAATGGGGGAATTTTTTTAATAAAGAGGTATAAAAAGGGAGATGGGCCTGTTCAATGGCATTGGATACGGGATCGGGATTGATCCCCCATCCATCGAGAATGATCAATAGAACCGGGGGCCTTTTTACCATAAGAAAGACGTCCGTTATGGTTTTACTTCAAGAAAGGAATCTGCGGGGGCAAGCGTTGCGCCTTCGATGATCGGGGAGGCGTTATAAGAGTTCCAGCGTCCGCAACGATGGCAGCGCCCTGACCATTCCTGGGTATGATAATCGCAGTCGGGGCAATAGTAGGGGATCTTGACCACTTCGTTTAAATGAAGAGCCTTTTTTAAGGCGTCAATCGCCTGTACCGGCTTTCCTTTTCGAACATAAATCAATCCTAAAATCTTGTGCAGGTCGGGAAAACGGCCTTCATGCTGTTCGATGGAGGTGAGAACGTTATAGGCATCATCAATCATTTCAAGCCGGTAATAGACTTTTCCCAGATAAAATTTATTAACGATATTCGAAGGATCGCGTCTGACAATGCTCTGGTAAAAGCTGATAATCCTGGCCGGCTGGCCCATTTCGAGGTACAGGTCTTCAATCCGGAAGAGGAGGATATGATTGCCGTTTAAAAGAAACGCCTTTTCCCAGAACTCCCCTGCCTCCTCCATCTTATTTTCATTAATGAGAACTTCCCCCAGGCCGATATAGGCCGGTAAAAAGTTTTTATCCATTTTAAAGGCGCTCTTAAAGTATTTTTTGGCCTGTTCAAGGTCGTCGTTTTCGAGAAAGAGTTTCCCGACTTCGTATTTAAATCCGAGGAGAAGCTCATGGGCTTCACTCATCCCCTGGGCCGAATAAATTAAATTGCTCTTGATGATCTTTTCCTGAATGGAATGCGCCTCTTCCCATCGTCCGAGCAAAACGGAGAGGTCCCGCAGTTTTGTCAGAGCGTTCAGATCGGACTCATCGAATGCAATGATCTCTCTGAGATTGCTGACCGCCTCCTCATATCTTCCGGCCTCTTCATAATCTTTGGCGAGGGCGAAAAGAATCTCTTTGTTCTGCTCATCCAGATTTTTTGATTTTTTATGAAGCCGGATGGCTTCACTGAAATTTTTTTCGATCCGGTAGGCGTTTCCCAGGCGGAGAAGGGAATCGACATGATTCGGCTTTAAAATAAGAATTTTCTGGAACAGAGTCATCGCCTCTTTATTTTTCTTCGAAAGAAAAGAATTGACCGCCTCTGTATACATCTCCTGTATTTTGGATTCTTTTTTTTGCTGGCGGGAAAATTTCCAGTTTAAAAAGAGATTTTTTGTTTCGCGGACTCCCGCCGAGAAAATAACAAAGAAGCCGCCGAAAGCAATCGAAAATAAAACAAGCCCGGCCACCGAAATATCAATCGATGTGGCCTGCGTAATATGAAGGGCAACATGAGCCGGGTTTAAAAAATCAACGTAACCGAGGATCAGCATCAGGAAAACGAAGATAACTAAGAACAGCCTCATGAAATTCCTTTGTGATTAAGTGCTTCTTGCCGCTCTGGTTTTAACCGCAGGTTCTTCGAAATCAATTCTGGGCGAGTCTCCCCATAACCCGTCGAGGTTATAGAACAGGCGGGACTCTTTTCTAAAAAGGTGGATAATGAGATCTCCATAGTCGAGAAGAATCCAGTGAGAAAGCTTATCGCCTTCTATTCCAAGAGGGTGAGCCCCTTTTTTTCCCAGTTGCAGTTCGATTTCTTTTATGACCGCATTCAACTGGGGTTGAGAATCCGCTGTACCTATAACAAAATAATCGGTCAGCGAGGTCGCGTTTTTAACCTCATAAATCAAGATATCTTCAGCTTTTTTATGTTGAGCTGAACGGGCTGAGAGAATCGCCTTGTCTTTAGATGTAAGCGTTATGATAACCCTTTGACTTGATTAATATAACTTTTTTTTAATTATAAAAGATTTAACCGGTTCGGGCAAGATATTATTTCCAATGTTTTCCCCTTTTTTTAGAGTTTCTCTGATTTCAGAGGCGGAGATCGGTTTTGGATCGATATGGAGAAGCGTCATGGCGGCAAAATCGTCGAGTTGAAGATCTGCCCTGGCATGGGCCTGTTGATCGAGTTTTCGAAGGATTTCCGGGGAGCACTCTTTAAAAAAGAGGAGCTGTTTCAACCGGCTGAACTGAAACTCCGGCCTCGAAACGACAACAAAACGGACCGATTGGAGAAGCTCGCGGGGATTTCTCCACGACTCGATCTCCATAAACGCATCCAGGCCGATAATAAAAAAAAACGTATCCTCCGGGGATTGTTTCGTTAATTCCCTGATGGTATCGATGGTGTAAGACTTTTCAACCCTTTTAATTTCAATATCCGAGATTTTAAAGAACGGGTAGGGTAAAATGGCCAGCCTGACCATTTCAAACCGGTCGGAAGGGGAAGCCAGCTTTTCATCGGTTTTATGAGGAGGGTTCCCGGCGGGGATGAACAGAATTTCATCAAGGCTTAATAAGGACCTCACGTCCAGGGCCAGATGGAGGTGTCCGAGGTGGATCGGATTAAAGGTTCCCCCGAGAATGCCGATTCTCATTCGCGGATCTGACCGCTTCCCAATACGACATATTTCATAGAGGTCAGCTCCTTGAGGCCCATAGGGCCCCGGGCATGAATCCGGGTGGTGCTGATGCCGATTTCCGCTCCTAAACCAAACTGATATCCGTCATTGAGCCGGGTCGAGGCGTTAATCAAAACGGCGGAGGCGTCGACTTCATTCAAGAACCGGAGCCCCCGGGTGTAATTTTCGGTAATGATCGATTCGGTATGGCGCGATCCGTATTGGTCGATATGGTTCATGGCCTCGTCCATCGTGGAGACCACTTTGACCGAAAGGATTAAATCAAGATATTCGGTGTGAAAATCCGCATCTTTTGCCGGTTTGACAAAAGAGCCGTATTTCAGGGTTTCAGGACACCCTCTTATTTCAACGCCCCTCTGGCTAAGCTTTTCCAGCAGATCGGGTAAAAGACGGGGGGCGGTTTTCTGGTGGACCAGAAGCGTCTCCATCGCGTTGCAGGTTCCGGGTCTTTGAATTTTGGCATTCAGAGCGATTTTTTTCGCCATTTCAAGATCGGCCTCTTCGTCGACATAAATATGGCATAACCCTTTATCATGCTTGATGACCGGAATACGGGACGATTCCGTTACCGCCTTGATCAGGCCCTCTCCCCCCCGGGGGATCACCAGATCAATATAGGCGTCCATCTTTAAGAGCTCGGAGGTCACGGCCCGGTCGGTTTTGTTGATAAAAGTGACCGCTCCCTCGGGAATGCCGAACATTTTTAAAGATTCCGAGAAAAGGTTCACCAGGATCTGATTCGAATGAAGCGCTTCGGAGCCCCCTTTTAAAATGACCGCATTTCCTGATTTTAAACAGAGGCTTGCCGAATCGACGGTGACATTCGGCCTTGATTCGTAAATAATCGCGATCACCCCGATGGGAACTCTCATCCGGCCGACCTGCATGCCGTTAGGCCTTCTTTCCATTTGAAGGATTTCACCCACCGGGTCGGGAAGAGCGGCCACTTCGCGCAATCCCCCTGCCATCTCTTCGATTCTTTTTCTGTTTAAAGTCAGCCGCTCGATTTTAGCCGGATCGAGCTTCTGGGCCCGCGCGTTCTCAAGGTCTTTCAGATTTTCCTGAAGGATCTCTTTTTCACGCTTAAAAAGAAGATCGGCCATGGTTAAAAGGACATTGGTTTTATTGGTGGTGTTTAAATTCGCCGCCGCCCTGGCGGCTTCTTTCGCTTTTTTGCAGAGGGGCTCAAGATAGGTCCGATAATTGATCATCATCTTTACTCCAAAATAACAAGGTTGTTCCGATGAATCACCTCGTCAGAAAATTTATAACCCAATACCGCTTCAATGTCAGATGTTTTAATTCCCTTGATTTGATCGATCTCTTTTGCGGGATAATTGACCAGCCCTTTGGCGATCTCCTTCCCGTCCGGGTTCAAGCAGGTGACCGCGTCGCCGGCCATAAAAGTTCCTTTTACCCCCCTGATTCCGGAGGGGAGGAGGCTTTTCCCTTTATGCTGGAGGGCTTCCGCCGCCCCTTTGTCGAGGTAGATTTCTCCTTTTGACTTGATCGAAAAGGCAATCCAGTGCTTCCGGCTGTTGAGCTTTTCGCTTTTCAGGTTAAAGAGGGTTCCCGCCGGTTCGCCGGCCAGAGCCCGGATCAGAATCCCGGGACGGGTGCCGTTTAAAAGGAGCGTTGGCACCCCGTAAACGCCTACTTTTTGGGCCGCTTTAACCTTGGAGCTCATCCCCCCGGTCCCTTCGAGGGTTCCGCTGTCAATGGCGGTTTTTTCAATTTCAGCCGAAATTTCTTCGACATAAGGAAGAAGTTTCGCGTCGGGATCTTTTCTCGGATCGGAGGTAAAAAGGCCGTCAACATCTGTCAGAATGATTAAGAGCTGAGCATCAACCAGATTGGTCACCAGGGCGGCCAGGTGGTCGTTGTCGCCGAACTTGATCTCTTCGATCGAGACAGTGTCGTTTTCATTGACGATCGGGATGACGTTATGCTCAAAAAGGGTAAAAAAAGTATTTCTCGAATTTAAAAACCGTTTCCGGTTTGCCAGGTCTTCGCTGGTTAAGAGAATCTGGGCCACCGGCAGATGATGGGCCTCAAACGTTTTTTCGTAAATCCACATCAGCTGGCTCTGGCCGACCGCCGCGGCCGCCTGTTTTAGCGGCATTGTTTTCGGCCGTTCTTTTAAGCCAAGCTTTTCCATTCCGGCTAAAATCGCCCCTGAAGAGACCAGGACGACTTCGATCCCATTTTCTTTGAGGTGAACAATCTCTTCGGCAAGCTGTTCGATGCGCTCTTTATTTAAACCGCTCCCTTTTGACGCGATAATCCGGCTTCCGATTTTAATCACCAGCCGTTTGCTGTTTTTAAAAATACCGGCCTGTTTATTCATTTAACAAATTGGATACACCATTTCTAGAAATGATTGATTAAGGTTTAATTATATGTGAAACTGTTTCAAAATAAAAGGTGGTTTTCCCCGACCGAATTGCCTGGAGTAATGTCTCATAAACAACTGGTGTTATTCATGCCCGTATCCCCTCCCTTGATGGGAGGGGTAGGGGGAGGGTGAAAGTTGATGTAATCCCCTCTCCCAGCCTCTCCCACAAGGGGAGAAGAGTCGTTTTGTGTCAAATGTATTTCTGTTTCTGAACGTATCATCATTCTAATTCAGTAATGCTGGGCCAAGATAACGCCAGTCATTCAAGAGACACCCACTAGCAGGGTGTTGAAAAACCCAAAATGCAAAGTGGTTGTCATTCTGAGGCGAAGGGTTCAGGGTGACAGAGGCGTGGTTTTCAACATTCTGTTAGAGTAAACTTGGTTACAAATATGCCCATTTATCCGTCATTCCGGCATGTTTTAAGCCGGAATCCAGTGACTTTGCTTACGTATTTTCTTGAAAACACTTGGATTCCCGATAGAGACATTCGGGAATGACGAAAAAGTGCCGCTGTAGTGTTAATTGCTTTTGGGAGAATATATGAAAAAAGTTTTATTTTTTGTTCTTTTATTTGTTGTCTCATCTTCTACTGTCTTCGCAGTTGAAATAAATGATCATGTAAAGAAGAAAAGTTTCAGATTATCGTTAGAATATTCCAATGGTGGTTTTGTCCCTAAAATCAGGTATTATATGTTGGACCATTTTTTTATTTCAGGTGGTTTTAATTATTTTTTAGATTCTTCAAACAGTGAACAAACGATACCTTCATCCTCAAATTCTACAAGTTCTGGAAAAGGAGTAGGCTATGGCTTTACAGGAGGGTTTGGAACGGCCTTTTCTATTGATCGTTCTATCTTATTATCAGGTGAGTTAGGTTATAATAAAAATTATTTTACAGGCCATTCAGATTATAATTTCCCTATTGGTTCCACTTCCTATACCAGTGAGGTTCAGAAAGTGTTTGCCCAGGGAGAAATTGATTGCATGGTTTCAGAAAGGGGTTCATTAATATTCGGTCTTAATTATAGTTTAAATTCTGGCAAAAGCTCGTCTTCATATGGACCACCGTTCCCGTCGTCGTATGAGAATAGATTCGATGGTGCTTCCACGAATTTTACGATGGGCTATGCCTTTTATTTTTAGGGGTTGGTTGGAACCGAGAGGTTTCCTCTGGCCTCTCTGATTTGTTCGACTTGCTTTCCCAAAAACTGAATTAAAGGTTCCAGACCGGCATGCGTGGCGGCTGAAAAAGCAAAAAAATCATAGTTCTGCTCTTTGCAAAAATCCTGAAGTTTCTTTAATTTTTCGCCTGACCCGATATCGAGTTTTGACGCCCCTACCGCAAACGGTTTTAAAACCAGGTCCGGATGATAGAGGGAGAGTTCATTTCTGATCACATGAAAGCTCTGAACGGGATCGGCGTCGCTGGCTTCGGAAATATCGATGAGATGAAAGAGGATCGAAGTCCGCTCGACATGCCTGAGGAATTGGAACCCGAGCCCTTTTCCCTCATGCGCTCCCTCGATCAGCCCCGGGATGTCGGCCACCACAAAACTTTTCTGCTCTCCCCATTTAACAACCCCTAGCTGGGGGGTCAACGTGGTAAAGGGGTAATCGGCAATCTTGGGACGAGCGGAAGAGATGGCTGAAATCAAAGTCGACTTTCCGGCATTGGGGAACCCGACCAATCCGACGTCGGCCAGGAGCTTGAGTTCGAGGACAAGGGTCTTTTCTTCTCCGGGCTGGCCTGGTTCGCAATGGGTCGGAGCCTGATGGGTCGGAGTGGCAAAATGAGCATTCCCACGGCCCCCTTTGCCCCCTTTGGCGCCAAGGCAGGTTTCTCCTGGAGCGGTTAAATCAGCCAGAACCTCCTGAGTAAAGAAATCTTTGACGAGGGTTCCGACAGGGACCGGAATCACCGTGTCGGGCGTGTTCCGGCCGTACATTTTTTTCCCCTGGCCATGTTCGGCATGTTTAACCAGGTAATTCTGTTGATATCTCAGGTCCAATAAGGTATTGAGATGCGGGGAGGCCACAAAAATAATACTCCCCCCTTTTCCGCCGTCTCCGCCGTCGGGACCTCCGCGGGGGACAAATTTTTCACGACGGAAGCTGGAACAGCCGTTCCCTCCGTCGCCTGCTTTTAAATAAATTTTGACCTGATCGATAAATTGCATAGTGAGCTTTTAGTCTATCATTATTAAAAAGGGTTCTACAACTCCCTTAAACAATCCGGGGAGAAGTTTTTATAGCCCCTGTTGAGGTTGAAACGCTTCCCATTCTTTGCGGCTGATCCCGTAAACGCCCAGGGTGTAGAGCCGGCTCCCCTTATAGAGGGGTTCTTCCACAACGCTTCGTTTTGACATTCCCGACCGGATCAGAACCTTTTCAGAAGCTTTATTGTCGGGCTGGCATCTTCCTTCGATCCATTCCATTTTTCCCTCATGAAACCAGGCCGCAATAAAAGCCCGGCAGGCTTCGGTCATCAAGCCCTGATTCCGGAAGAGCTTATCAATGGAAAAGCCGACGATTCCCGACTTAACTGCGGGGTCCCATTTAAAAAAACCGATCAACCCAATTTTTTTATTCGATTCTTTAAGAATAATTTTATAATTGGAGGGAGGGCCGGGTGAAGAAAAAAAGAGGCTGCTTTGAACGGCCGAGGGAATGTCCGGAGTGTTTCTGTTAAATGGAGCGGGATAAACGGAGACGAACTTCCTTTTTCTGGCCTTGACCTCAAATTTAACATGGCCGTCAATCTTGGCAAAAAGGGTGTCGTCTCTTCCGATGCCGACATTCACTCCCGGATGAAAAGGAGTCCCTTTTTGACGAACGATAATCGATCCGGCAGAGACCATCTCGCCGCCAAACCGCTTTACTCCAAGCCGTTGAGCATTGCTGTCCCGGCCGTTTTTTGAAGAGCCAACGCCTTTTTTATGTGCCATTATCTTTTCCCCTGTGCTGACCGTTTATAAGGGGTCATTTGCTGCGTTCTCGTCGCTCGCCAGTCCTCATGTGCTTACTTTGCACACTCCGGTTGCCTCGCTCCTGCGGCCTTGCAACTAACCCCTTCTAAACGGTCAGGAAAAATACTTTAAATTTTTAATTAACCGGTGATTTCTTTGATCCTGACTCTTGTAAAAGATTGCCGGTGGCCTTTTGTCCGGCGGTAGTTTTTACGCCGTTTTTTCTTAAAAATGATAACTTTTTTTGATCTGTCCTGACCAAGAATTTCGGCGATCACTTTGACATTTTGAACCAGGGGGGTTCCGATTTTAACCTCTTCCTGATCGAGATGAAGCAGGGAGACCTGGTTAAATTCAATGGTATCTCCGGGGTTACCTTCGATTTTTTCAAGATCCACGATATTGCCGGGGGTTACCTGATATTGTTTTCCGCCGGTTTCAATAATTGCATAAGACATGAGACTCCTCCACTTCCAAAGCGTTGAAATTTACCATAAAAGGGGGGTAAGAGTCAACTTAAAATAACAGATTCATCTAATTTTTATGAATGAGCAATAGGGCAGAAAAAAAGTTAATCAATTGTTACCATATTTTTTTAAACGCTTCTTCGTTAAACCCAACGGTGACTTTTTTCCCGTCGGTCACAATCGGTCGTTTAATCAACCTCCCTTCTTTGCTCAGCATTTGAATGATGTCATCTTCCGAAAGTTTTTTAACCCATTCTTTCATATTTTTCTCCCGGTATTGGACGCCGCTCCGGTTTAAAAAATCGGTATAAGGTTTCCCGCTCAGCTTAATAAACGATTTTAACTCCTGAGCCGACGGGGGTGAGGTCGTAATATCGATTTCTTCCAGTTGATGTTTTTTCTGAACAAGAAGTTTTCTGGCTTTAACACAGCTCTGGCATTTTGCGTAATGATAAATTTTAAGCGTCATGGATACTTCCTTTTTTCGATTCGAGCGTTAACAGTTTTTCTTTAATCCTCAATCCCCCCGCATACCCTGTTAAATCGCCGTTCTTCCCGACTACCCTGTGGCAGGGGATAATGATCGGCAG
>JACQBY010000058.1 GCA_016201875.1 Nitrospirota bacterium | reverse complement strand
GACCGGCTTTTTTCCTTTATAGACCCCCCCTTTTTCGATAAACTTTCCGAGCTCTTTCAAGATGGCGGCTTCATATTTAAAATCCATCGTCAGATAAGGGGCGTTCCAATTCCCCAGGACCCCCAGGCGCCTGAACTCTTCCTTTTGAATTTGAATGAATTTATCGGCGTACAGGCGGCAGAGCTGTCGGATTTCAGAAGCGGATAATTCCTTTTTCTTGGGGCCGAGTTCCTTTAAAACCTGATGCTCAATCGGCAAGCCATGGCAGTCCCATCCCGGAACGTAAGGGGCATGGAACCCTTCCATCGTCTTAAACTTCACAATCATGTCTTTTAAAATTTTATTTAAAGCATGCCCAATATGAATATGGCCGTTGGCATAAGGAGGGCCGTCATGAAGGATGAAAGAGGGGCTTCCTTTTCTTTTCTGGAGCATTTGATGATAAAGCCCTTCCCGTTCCCAAAAAAGGAGCGTTTCAGGCTCTTTTTGGGTCAGACTGGCTTTCATGGGAAACTGAGTTTGAGGGAGGTTAAGCGTCTCTTTGTAGTTCATGAAGACGAAATAGTATCATTCGTTTCTTGTCACTGTCAACCGGCTTCCTAACTCCGGAGTTTCGATACGCCTTTGAAAAAGAATCCAGGGTTTACAAACCGAATAACCATCAGAGAAAAAGCGGCTCCTGCCGAATCAATCCCGATATCGATCATTGAAGGTCCCCGCGAAGGGATAAAAGATTGATGAAATTCATCGGTCACAGCATAAAGAGCTGAAAGAAGAAAAGCGAGGCCCGCCGCCCGGTTGGACCATTGTTTATCCCCCAGCTGGAGCGTTCGGAACCAGAGAAGGGAAAGAATGGCATATTCTGTAAAATGCCCTGATTTTCTCAGGAAAACATGAATGGTATGGATTTGTTTCATCGATAAATCTGGAAAGAGGGTTTGAAGGAACGGGACCAGATACCGGCTGGTCCGGGAGAAAGCAAACGCGTCTGTCGACATAAAAAAAATGACCCCCATCCAGGCGATCAATAAAATCGATACGGAATATTTTTCCTTGATTTTACTGATCAGAGTCATAGGTGCAGTTTAGCAGACCCGGTTTTTTTGTCAATCCATTCCTTGTTTTATCAAAGAAAGCCGCGCCTGTTTATCGTTATTTTTGATGACCCCTTATTTGTCCCTTATTCTTTACAAAAAAAATCAATTTTGTTATCCTGAAAACAAAATGGTTCCTTAATTTTTCTTTCCCCTCCCCAGGCCCTATGAATAGAGCTTTTCTTTTATTGTTTCTGAACCTCTTTTTTCTTCCCCTTCCTGCCTTTGGAGAAGAGACCCTTCCTTTCTTTGAAGAGGTTCTCAATACCACCCATAATATGTCGCCGAAAGGGAATCTCCCCCCCTCGTCTTATCAGGCCTGCGCTATATGCCATACCGCGGAAGAGATCCGCTCTTATTTTGGATCCGGGCCTTCCCTCTCTCCTGAGCTCGCCCCTCTTTTCAAGTCGCCAAATAAAACGGAGGGTGGGCCGGCTCAGGCCTTATGGACCTCCAAAAAAGAAAAGACTGTTTTTGTTTCTCCCGGTCCGGGGGCATTGGAAGACCCTTCGGGCGTCTGTCTTTCGTGTCATGACGGCGTCATCGGCGATAATATCCATGGACTGCGGGAGAAAACAGATAAAATGCTCGATCACCCCGTCAACATCCCTTACCCCAGACGGAGTAACGGCCAATTGATCCCCGCCCTTCCACTTCCGAATGAATTCAGATATTGGTCGGTTCCCGATCATAGTGAAAAAGGGATCACGCTCCCCACCGGACCCACGTCGGAGTATTATCTCCCCGAAACCTCTCCCCTGTTGCTCGTTCGGACCTCGTCTGGCAAAGTCACCTGCGGAAGCTGTCATAATCCCCATTCGTCTAAAAACCCCGCTTATCTGAGAGGTTCTCCCAAAACGCTCTGTCTGATCTGCCATAACCGGTAACCATGATCCGGGCCCCCCTGCTCTGGATGGCGGCCGCTTTTATGGCCGGAGCCTTTTCAGGAAATATTTTTGGCTTCTATCCGATTTTAACTCTAACGGTTCTCGCTCTTTTGTTTTTAACCGAACACTTCTTCACTCCCCTCCGTGTCCCCTTTTTTCACACTGTTTTACTGGCCCTCTTTTTCTGGGGAGGTTTTCTGTCCGTCGAATGGACTCAATTCCATATTCCCAAAAATGACGTTTCCAAATGGATAGGACGGAAGATCATTTATACCGGAACGATTGATGAAGCCGTTTCCCATTTTCCGGACCACACGACTCTGATTTTGAAAACCGAAAAGATCGAGACCGATCATCAAGAATTCTCAGCCTCCGGAAAAATCAAACTCGGCATCAACCGGCCGGTTGAAACCGCTCTGGCCTATGGAGATCAAATCAAGGTTCCCCTGACCCTCCGGGAGCCTCATGGTTTTAAAAATATCAACTCCTTTGACTATGGGGAATATCTCGCCCGCCATGGATTCCGGGCAACCGCCAGCCTGACCCGTTCTGACAATCTTCTGGTCACAGGAAAAACCGGAGGCATCCCGGTTTTCAGAACGATCTATCAATGGAGGGAGGAGATCAGGGAAAAGGCGGTCCGGACATTGAAGGGAGACGGCCTTGCCGTTTTTTTAGCCATGGTTATCGGAGAATCGGGATATTTAAATAATCCCCTCAGAGACGTTTTCATGGCGTCCGGGACAACCCATATCCTCTCTATTTCAGGGTCCCATCTCGCCCTTGTGGCATTGCTGGTTTTTAGCGCCGTCAGGTTTTTTCTCCTCCGTCTGCCGGAACCGGCGCTCCTCAGATTGGGGAAAACAATCCTCCCGTCCAGGCTGGCCCTCTGGCTTTCGATTCCTCCCGTCCTCCTCTATGGATTGCTTGCCGGAAACCAGGTGGCAACCAACCGGTCGATAATCATGATTGTCACTTTTCTCATCGGAAATCTTTTAAACCGGGAACAAAACCTTTTTAACCCTCTGGGGCTTTCAGCTCTGGCGATCCTCCTTTTTGATCCTTTACAGGTTTTTGATCTCTCTTTTCAGCTTTCTTTCGGCTCGGTCTTGTCCATTGCCCTGGTCCTGGACCGGATCCATCAAAAACCCCGGCCCTCTCCCGAAGAGCGGCCATCTTTAAACATCCGGTTTTTTAAACATCCCCGGATTTTAAAATGGGCCGAAAATATTAAAAATTATCTCTGGATCTCTCTCGGCACAACCCTCGGAACGGCGCCCCTTGTCGCCTATCACTTTAATCAATTTAACTGGGTCGGGCTGATTGCCAACAGCATCATCATTCCGATGGCCGGATTGATCATTGTTCCCCTGGCTCTTTTAAGTTCCTTTTTGTCCCTTTTAACCGGCGCTCCCCTCCTATACTTTGGCTCCCTCAATCAGGCTTTTTTGGACCTGTTCATTAAAACAGAAGTTCTTTTCGCCTCCTTCCCTTTAGCAGAGCTCCACCTTGCGTCCCCTTCCCCTTTTTATCTCATTTTATTTTATGCATTGATCCTGATGCTCCTCTATTTCCGGGTCAATGTCAGAATCAGAGCTTTTGCGTTAACCCTCGTCTTTCTCCTCCCCCTCTGGTGGTATTTCGGGCCGAAAATACCTCTTCATTCAAAGGAACTCAGGATCACGATTCTCGACGTGGGGCAGGGAGACGCTTCTTTCATTGAATTCCCTGACGGGAAAAATATGCTGATTGACGGCGGAGGCCTTTACCATGAGTTCGATGCGGGGCGCCTGGCCGTCGCCCCTTTTCTCTGGAACCGGGGGGTTTCGCATATCGATTATCTGGTTGCCACGCATCCCCAGGCCGACCATATCGGCGGCCTGATTTATATTCTGAAAAAATTTTCCATCGGGGAGGTCTGGACAAACGGAACCGTCAAGGAAACCCGGATTTCCACCGATTTTGAAAAGATGATTAAAAAGTATGGTTTTATTGAAAAAATCGTCCGGGAGGGAGACCGCTTCAAAGAAGGGGAATCAGACCTCTCTGTTTTAAATCCCCATTTAAAAAATCGCGGGGGTTCTTCTTTCAATGCTCAGGAAAACAACGACGGGATTGTTTTAAAAATCGATTACGGACGGCAGTCGGCGCTGTTTGCCGCAGACATTGAAAAGGAAGCCGAGGAAGCCATTCTGGAGGAGCATCCTGCCATGAAAATCACCCTCCTCAAAGTGCCGCACCACGGGGGAAAAGGCTCCGCCCTTCCGGCGTTTGTCCAAACCCTGTCGCCTGAAATCTCCGTTTTCTCGGCCGGCGCTCACAACCCTTATCATCATCCTCACCCCGACACCCTCCTTCTCTATCAAAGCCTTAACACCAGAATCTACCGGACCGATCAGGATGGAGGGGTGATTTTTAAGACTGACGGAGAGCGGTTCAGGGAAATGTCTGCTCTTTCGATAACACCGATAAAGGTCTCTTTTGGAAAAGAGGCCTTGAAAACCGAGTTCGATAACCTCTCAAAACTCCTCCGGAGAAGTTGACAAACTTCAGGTTCCTGATACCTTTTTAGAAATACCCTTATCCTATCAAATTGACTTTTTTTCAGGAGCCGGCAATGACCCCTACGAATACCCCTACAACCCATAAGAGATCGGTAAAAACAGAGAGAAAAAAACTGGGAGAAATCCTGGTCCAGAGCGGGATCCTGACCGACGAACAACTCCAAAAAGCCCTTGAAAAACAAAAGAAAACGGGAAAAAGGCTGGGAGAGGTGCTGGTCGAACTTAACTTTACCTCTGAAATTGAAATGGCTAAAACACTCGGTTCGCAGATGGGATATCAGTTTGTCGATGCCATTTCATCTATTGACAATGACATTCTGCTTCTGGTCCCGGAATCCCTGGTAAAAAAACATGGGGTCATTCCCCTTCGTTTGGAAGGGGGATCGCTCATCGTCGCCATGGCCGATCCGCTCGATTTTAATACCATCCAGGATTTAAGTTTTTATTGCGGGTTTATCATCCAGCCTGCCATCGCGACCCCTTCTCTCCTCAAAGAGTCTATCAGGAAATTTTACGGCCAGGTTCATGCTCAAGAAGATGAAAAAATGATCAAAAAGATCATTCATGACAGTCAAAAAGATTTTGACGATAATCCCCTCCAGATTATTCCGGAAATCAGAGACAGCGGCGCCGACACAAACGCTGAACAGCGGCATTATCTGGCGCCGATTATTGAAATGGCGAATTTAATTCTTGCCAGGGCGCTGAAGTTAAAAGCCAGCGATATCCATATCGAACCCCAGGCCAATGATTCGGTCGTCCGCTTCAGGATTGATGGTCTTCTCCACGAAATTCTCCGTTTTCCAAAATGGATCCATGGCGCCCTTGTTTCACGGATTAAAGTTCTGGCCAATCTCGACATCGCGATCAAAAGAGTCCCTCAAGACGGAGATATCCGGTTAAAGGCGAACGGAAAAGAAATTACCTTGAGAATATCTTCCCTTCCATCCTATTTCGGAGAAAAAGTGGTGATCCGGGTGCTGGATGAAACGACGGAGCTCCTTAAGATCGAATCGCTCGGGCTGTCCGGCGCCGATCAAAAACTGGTTAAGGAGATGCTCTCCAAACGCAAAGGGGTGATTCTGGTGACCGGGCCGACCGGAAGCGGTAAAACGACCTCTTTATATGCTATGCTCAATCACCTGAACAACAGCTCGATTAATATCATTACGGTTGAAAATCCGATTGAGTATCATCTCAACGGGATCACCCAGGTCCAGAT
>JACQBY010000008.1 GCA_016201875.1 Nitrospirota bacterium | reverse complement strand
GTCCGTGAGGGGATGAGAAATCAAGCTGCGGTCCCGCCGGGACAATACGGGTCGGATTAATGTCTTCGTGGGTCATAAAATAATGCCGTTTAATATGGTAAAAATTGACGGTTTCCGCGATTCCATCATGCTGATAGAGGTCTCTCAGGTATCCATAAAGATTTTTGTAATCGACGATCCGGCGGATATTGCATTTAAAATGAATATAATAAACCGCATCGAACCGGATCAGCGTTGTAAACAATTTCCAGTCGGCTTCAGTCAGTTGATGTCCGACCAGGTAACGCCGGCCTGACAGCCGTTTCTCGATCTCATCCAGGGAGTCAAACAGCTTGATAACGGCCCGGTCATACGCCTTTTGCGATGCCGCAAACCCCGCCCGGTAGACGCCATCATTGACCGGATCTTCGGAAAAGCCGGGGCCGTTTCGGAACGCCCATCCGCGGGCGTTCCGGATCGGATCGACTACCGTCATTCCGATCACCTCTTCAAGGCATTTTAGTTTTCGAATGATAATCGTCCGGTGGGCCCAGGGGCAGGCGAGCGAGACATAGAGATGATAACGGTTGGCTTCGGCCGGATAACCTGAAGAGCCATCGTGAGAGACCCAATTCCGAAATTGGTCTTCCTGCCGCACAAACTCGCCGAGGGGGTTCTGTTCTTTAGGAAAAGGCATAATTTCCTGCTCTCTGGACTCTCCAGATCATTAAAAAATTACGGCGCAACAGCTGACACTTCGGCAGACGCAGGACTTTCTCCGGAATCATTTACCGCAGTGACTATAAAATAATATGTAAATCCGCCTGTAAGCCCGGATTGGGAAAACGGAGGCGTAGCTACGCTGTTTTTAGAAAGGTTGGTAGTTGTTGATACTCCCGTATTTATTCCCATATAGATGTTATAGGATGTCGCCCCGGGAGTATCGGCCCAGGTTATGCTAATAATGCCAGATGCTCCTGGAAGGGCAACGACCCCGGCTGGAGCAGAAGGAACCCCGCCCGAATTTGCTCCACTGGTGTTTTCTCCGCCTGTACATGAGGTGAGGATGATTCCAGAATTTCCCACTGCCACAAACTGGGTCCCGGACCAGGTAATGCCTTTTAAAGAATGGGTTGTTCCCGTAGTTTGAGAGGTCCAGGTGATAGCATCCGGCGATGTCAGAATAGCGCCGGAGCTTCCCACTGTGACAAACTGGGTTCCGGACCAGGCAATCCGAATCAGGGTATTATTTGTCCCTGAAATTTGGGTCGTCCAGGTATTACCGTTTGGGGATGTCAGGATGGTTCCCAAATCTCCCACTGCGGCGAACTGTGTTCCGGACCAGACAATACCATACAGGGCATTGTTTGTTTTTGAGGTTTGAGATGTCCATATACTGCCATTGTAGGAAGAGGTCAAAATGGTGCCTAGATTTCCTATAGCGGCGAACTGTGTTCCGGACCAGGCAATACCATTTAGGGCATGAGTTGTCCCCGAGGTTCGAGAGGTCCATGTGGTGCCGTTGTCTGAGGATGTCAGAATGGTGCCGGAACTTCCCACGGCGGCAAATTGAGCGCCGGACCAGGCAATGCCATACAGGGCATTGGTAGTTCCTGATATTTGAGCGTTCCAGATAAGCCCATCCGGCGATGTCAAAATGGTTCCCAAATCTCCCATCGCTGCAAATCGGGTTCCGGACCAGCTAATGCCATACAGAGGGTTGGTTGTCTTTGAGTTTTGAGTGTCCCATGTGATGCCGTCCGGGGATGTCAGAATGGTTCCCAAATCTCCCGCTGCGGCAAACTGAGCGCCGGACCAGGCAATGTTATTCAGGTTATTGTTTGTCCCTGCGGTTTGAGTCGTCCAGTTCAGGACATCCGGGGATGCCAGTATCGTTCCCAGAGGTCCCACGGCGATAATTTGGTTCCCAGACCCGGTCGTGCGGAAGGTAATGTCAAACAGGGAATTGGTCGTTCCAGAGGTTTTGGCCGCCCACGCAAGGCCATCGCGGGAGGTCAGAAGAGTTCCTGAATCTCCCACCGCGATAAATTGATTATTGTACCAGATAAGGCCATTTACTGAATTGGCTGTTCCTGAGTTTTGGGTTGTCCAGGTCATGCCGTTGTCTGAGGATCTCAGGATGGTCCCCGATTTTCCCACGGCCACATACTCAACTCCTGACCAGGCAACACTATTCAGGGAATGGGTTGTTCCTGAGGTTCGGATTGTCCAGGCAAGGCCATCGGGGGATGTCAGAAGGGTTCCCGAATCTCCCACCGCGATAAATTGACTGTTGGCCCAGGTAATGCCATATAAATAACGGGATGTTCCCGATGTTTGGGTTGTCCAGGTCATGCCGTCCGGAGATGTCAGAATGGCGCCGGAACTTCCCACGGCAACAAACCGGGTTCCGGACCAGGCAACTCCGTATAGAGAATAGGTTGTCCCCAGAGGTTGGGTTGTCCATGCAATGCCGTCGGGGGAGGTGACGATGGTGCCAAAAGGTCCCACTGCGACAAATTGGGTTCCAGACCAGATAATACTGACTAAGGGGTTGATTGTCCCCGATGTTTGGGTGGTCCATACAATACCGTCGGGGGATGTGCGAATCGTCCCCGAACTTCCCACTGCGACAAATTGAGTTCCAGACCAGGCCACGCGAAACAGCGGATTGGATGTCTTTAATGTCCAGGGAGAACATGCAGGTGCCGGAGCACTCAATAGTATCCCGCTAGAACTGCCGCTGCCTCCGCCGCATCCTGCAGTAAGCAGTAACAGCAGGATCACCAGAAACCAGGTTGTTGCATCTCTTTTCATAAGTTTATTATTATATATGAAAGCAAAGGGAATGCCAAATGGATGATACAGCTTATCATTATAAATCAATTACTTATAAGTTTTATATTTTAACAGACCGATCTTGAAAGGATACTTTTATCTAAAAGACCTAAAACATTCCCTCTTTTAAAGATGTTAAAAGAATAACAAAAACTCATTTTACTATCGGTAAAGGGGTCAAATATTTTGTTGTTTGTTCATTAAAATGAAAGCGGTAGGTTTTGATTTCTGGTTTTGTGAAAAAATATCAATTCAAGACTTGAAGGGTTTTAAAATTTCTCGGGGAGTAGAATGTTGGTTTTGCAATAGTAGGGTTTGATGGCGTTTTCTGTATAGAAATTAAAAAAGGAGTTATCGATATCGATAACTCCTTTTTTAATTATTAAAAGATAGCTTCGCTGTAAAAGAGGCATCTTATTTAAAAGATAAGATAGCTCCGTTGCGGAACCACTACGCGCCGCAAGCGAGGTGGCGAGGGTGATGTCCCCAATGAGATTTGAACTCGTGTTACCGCCATGAAAGGGCAAATGGGGTATTTTTCATAAGGGTTTGATTTTAAACTGGTTTCTCGTTTTTATATTAAAAATCAAGCAATTACAGCATTCCTGCCATTTCCTTTTGTTTCCATTAATTCTGTGGATAACCACAGAGTATGTCACAATTTTGTCACACCAGATTGATCTCTTCCGGTTGTATCCAGACCATCTTACCATCTTTCATTGCAAAGATTGGATTACCTGCCTGTTTGTGTTTGAGAACAGCTTCCTTGACGGCCCTTCGGATTGCCTCGTCGATTTCTGTCCCTTCCGCAAAAATCTTTCCGATGTCTTTCTTTGGTTTATCAGCCATTATATATATTCCCCTTTTATCGCATCCCAGAGGGATGAATTAGTAACCATAGTAATTCTATTATATTCTCCGGAAGATAACAAGCGAGGTAAACCCGGTGAAGAGTTGTCATAAAAGCGCCATGTGTTAGAAATTGGCTGGTAAAGGGTAAAGAAATTGATTAGACCAGAACGATAACGTCGGCGAATAATTTCCTCCGGAACGTTGTGGCCACCCAGCCTGACTCGTTCGGCGACACGGGCAATAGCGGATTCCGGGGATGGGAGCCAGAGAAAAACAAGATGGATTGAATAACCTGATCTTTTCAGCTTTTTCAACCATGGAACAAAGGTTTTGCTGGCCATGGTAGTCTCGAAGGCGAAGTTTTCCCGTGAACTCGCCAACTGGTTTAATCGCTCCAGCATGACCCGGCCCGCATGGAAGGCGATTTTTTCAGGATTAAAACCGGAGAGTCCAACAGCGATGGTATCGGCATTAACGAACTCGGTGACGCCAAGGGTGCCTTGGAGGATTGCAGGAGCGGTGGTAGACTTGCCTGCGCCGTTAGGGCCACCTATGACGATAACGTGGGGAGTTGGTTTACTCAATGCTTTCCATTTTGTCCAATTAATAAATAATTTGATGTTTTGAGATCGAAAGGTTTATGGCTCGAATAATATCACAGATACCCTTCAATTAAAAATATGAAACCTCTGGCATGAAACCTCTGGCATTTAACCAGTAATTCCAACCGTCTTCGTCACAAAACCATAGGATCAAAAAGAGTTAATCATATTTAAAACTAACAGCGAGAAAACAAAAAAGGGTCTGAATGGCATATTTTAATTAAAATCGCTATAATATCTATTTATCTTTGGACATTCGAAAAGACCCGTTTCGTTGATACGCAAAAATGGATAAACCAAAAGAAAATCCTTCCAGGATAAACAGTAATCCTCCTCCACCTCTTAATGGAGATGTTTTCCCACCTGAAATTATTTCTGACCAGGAAGAGATTCAAGAATATTTTATTCCAGGTTTCGACGCCGATGAAGTGACATCGCTTTGGAGCCTGAAGCAGAAATTATCTCTTCTCAATGCTTTCACGACCCTGTTCCGCGGTGAGCCGACAGGGGTCATGGTCAGGTTCCATGTTTTGTCTGAAATGTCCCTCCGGCCGATTGATTCACCCGACTGGAGTTTAATCGAGCTTCGGCATCATTTTGCCTATCTGACGGATACGGCCTTTGAGACTGTCATCAAACGTCTTCGAAATGGTGATCTCATCAGTTATGACAGGGAAGGGACCCGGTACTCGGTTACACCGCTTGGACTTCAGGTTAACAGCGCCGTATCCTATTTCTTAAAAACTTTTGAAGATGAAGGGCTTGGATTGCTTACAGGTGTTCTTTTTGCCGGCGAGGCGATGGGCAATCTTTCAAAGGAAGAGCTCGCTCATCTGATGAGCAGGCTGGGCCAGCTCGAGCAGGAGCTGATTTCAGCTATAGAATCAGCTTCAGAACCGACCATTTTAAAGGCAAGGAAGCGGTTTGAGGTGATTTGGAAAAGAATAGAAAAGGGAACGGAAGTGATTCGCGCCATCGCGAAAAACCAGGACATGGATCGTGAGACCCATAAGTTAGGTCAGCGGGTAGCTGAAGCTCAAAGTCGATTAGCCCGCGCTACCTCCCTGTTTCAGAGGGCCATGAATGACATTGATAGGCAGAGGATCCATCTGGGGAATTCAGGCATTTCCACCTCCGACCTGAACAAATACCTGATGACCAAAACAGTCGAGGGACTGACCGATTTATTTAAAGAGGCCATAGGGTTTCCCGTACAGCCAGGATTTTTGTTGACGGATGTTCTGGCCGATGTAGCGGAATACGAGCTGGTAGAAAGGCTTCGGGAAGGGAAGGAGGAGTGGAAACTCCCCGATCTTGTCCATGCGTCTCTGGAATCCAACATTCTCGAAGAAGAGACCCCGCATTTACGTCTGCTTATCGGTGATATGAAAGAATTAAAGGATACGATTGTTTCATTAAAGGAAGTGGTTCCGAAAGAAAGCTTTGAGGTATCCAGTTACAGGTTTTCCATGCTTGGCCTTGGAGGTCATTCTGTGACCTCCGGCTCAGACGGTCCGCTGGCGGAACTAATCCATCTCCCTTTCTCGTTACTGATTGAGCAAGGATCGGAGGAAGTGATGCGGGATGGTGTTTCAATGATTTCCAGGGGCGTGATAAGGAGAGAAGATTCATGACGGTTGAGGAAAAAGCTGGCATTTTATGCGCAAAACTCATCAGCAGAAAGGTTTTGGAGAAACATGAGGTGAAGGAGATCTTTCATGATGAAAATATCCGGCTTCAGGTTGAGAATCTCCTGAAGAGTATAGGGTTGGAGCTGGCGACCCATATCTATACGGATTATGTGGCGGTCAAAGTCTCCAGGGAGATGGAGCCCGTTGTCTTTGACGACGGTAAGGGGGCCTGGTTGACGACCAATATTGGTTTAAGCCGCGGGGCGATTGCGCTCCTTGTCATTATTTGGGCTAAACTGATTCTTCCCAAAAGACAGATTCAGATTGAAAGGAAGAGCCCGGACAATGCCCAGATTTCACTCCTGAAAGAGCGAATACCGATTCCCAAGCATGATTTGGTGAAGCTGGAAGAAAAGACGATCTTTGCCGATTTCGGAGAGAAGCTGGGAGGCAAGATAAAGTTCGGGACTTATCTGGGAGAACTGCGCCGCCATGGTTTTATTCATAAAAGAGACGGGGTTATTACGGAGGGACCGATGCTGGATACCATCATTGATTACAGTGTTCTGGCTCCCAGAATGATAGAGGGTTGCCTGGCGGAGGCGGTGGGCGTTCAGCAAACCGGGGATCAAGAGGAAAAAGATGTTTAGGTTTGAATCGCTGGAACTTCTCTATTGGGACTGCTGGGAAAGGTTTAAAATACCCCTTGATTCCAGGGTGATTACCGTGACCGGTCCAAACGGTTCTGGCAAGACCACCCTGCTGGATGCCCTTCGAACGCTCCTTGCAGCAAAGACTTCAGAAAAGCGGGATTACAAAAAATATGCCCGGCGGCCTAACAAACCCCACTCATGGATTATCGGTGTGGTGACTAACAAACGGGACGGTAAAGGTCGTCCACCCTTTTTTCCCATCTTGGCCGAAAAGGTGACGCTGGCCTGTCATATCAACAGAAAGGGTGGAGATTGGCAAAGGGAATATTACGTTCTTCCGGGTAATCTTTCTCTGGAGGAGATACTCAAGGCTTCTGAAAATCCATCCGATATTTTTTTCAAGCCCAAAGGGATTCGAGAATACCAGACCGAGCTGGAAAAAGCGGGGCTCTCCCATGCCATGCTGACGGTTCTTGCGCTGGAGCAGGGGGCGACGGATAAGCTGTGTGAATATCCACCCAAGGAACTCCTTAAATTGGTCTATGCGGTTTTTGGGGATAAACCGACCCTGGAGAACTATGAAAAAGCAATTCAGGACCAGAAAGAAGCTGAGAAGGAATTAGAAGAGCTGAGACTGAAAGTTGCCAGGCTGGAAAACCAGTGTACATCTCTTAGAAACAGGGTCAATAACTACCGAGACTATGAAAAACTTGTTTTCGACCGGACAAGACTCGAAACAGAGGTGTCGGCTCAAGCGCGGTATGTGGAACTCTATGACAGGATAAAAGGGGCATGGAGTCCCATCGTCGGTTTAAAACGGGTTCTCGCCGAATTAGAAAAAAAAGAAGAGTCCCTTTTAGATCATGAAAAGAAAGTTGTTCAGGAAGAAGCGGAGCTAAAAGAAACGATCGAATTAACAGGAGCCACTCTCAATGAAATTCAGACGGCGCTGATTCAGGAAAACAGGAGCAGAAGTGTTGTTGAAACCCAGCTTGATGAAATTAAAATACTGAAAGAGGCCTGTCAGGACGTCCAGCCGGAGCCGGTTGAGACGCTTCAGTCCAGTCTGGAATCTACCCTCCGCCAGAAATTTCTACTGGAACAGCAAAAAACAGAGCTGGATCAAAGGCTGAAGGAATTGGAAGAGGAAAAGGAATCTCTCCTGTCAAACAGATTGAAACCTGATCGTCCTGTTGAACTATTCCATCAAAGGCTGATGGAAACCGGAATTTCCCATTCTTTTCTTTATGAGAATATCGAGGTGGTGGATGAACGATGGCGGATCGCCATCGAATCAATTTTAAAGGGATTCCGGTATGTGATCCTCCTGGAGAATCCCGCTGATCGCTGGCGTGCCTGGGAAATGGGAGAGCGGGAGGGCTATCGTCATTTTATCGTGGGTGAAGAGGGAAAGACCGTTGTTCATCCTCCGGCAGGATCCAGTCTTGAGGCGGTGCGATTATCAGAGAAGGTTCCTGCATGGGTCAGGAGACAGTTGGCTGAGATCCGTCTGGTGGCAGGAGTCGAGGAAGGAAAAAAGCTTTCTGACGGGACGACTTTTGTGACACAAAAGGGTTTTATCAGGGAGAGACGGGGCGGCCGCAGTATTGCGGTTGAAGGCGCAGATTTTGCTTTTGGCCAGGCAGGGAGAAAAAAAAGGCTTGAATCCATAGAGATTCAGATTGGGGAATTCAACGCCCGGAAGACCCAACTGGCTGGACGTCTGACGGAGATCAATACTGACCTCGCGGAATTAAAACAGAGAATGATCCGGCAGGAGAACTTGCAGAAATACCTCTTGAAAAAGGACGAAGAAGCTCACCTCAAACAAACACTGCAGACTGTTTTAGCAGGTCTCGTTGACCTGGAAAAAAAACAGGAGAGTTTGTTTCAAGAAAAGCAAAAGCTGGAAGAGAAACGATTGCAGGTGACCCGGGTGCTCGCCGAAATCAGGAAAGACATCGAGATCGTCAGGGGAACGCTCGACAAATCCAGACGGGATCGATTCAGCCAGAGGACTGAACGATGCAAGTTGTATCAGGAGCTGCAAAAACAGCGAGCAGTCATACCGGCTACCTGGCGTACATCGGATGCGCTTTCCAAATACCGTAAAGATTTTGAAGGGATAAAAGACGTTCAAAGGGAGATTGAAAAGACGGAGAAGCGTCTCTTGGAAGGTCAATGGGAAAAAGACCCTTCCGTTATCAAGCTAAAAGCAAAAGTCGAAAAAGATTATGAGGGAGAGAAATCAAATCTGGAGAGCAAAGAAGCCGAGTTGTCGAGAACAGCGCAGGTGACCGGGGATGCTCGATCAGCCTATATTGACTATCTGCGGACCTCCATACGGTTTTATGAAGCGAACCTTAAGACATTAAGTTCCATGGCGGGAGTGGGGATCGAGGTCATCAAGCCTCACCTGGAAAACGACGAAATGGTCCTCAGGGAAGCGGGACTGGAAGTCAAATGGAACTTTGACCAGAAAGGATTTACAAGTACGGATGACGGTGAAGGTTCCGGTGGTCAGCAGGTGATGAAATCCCTGATTCTTCTCATTGCGCTCCTGATGGCAGAAGGAGACAGCGGCGGTTTTGTCTTTGTCGATGAGCCCTTTGCCCATCTTGACGTCTTTAATATAGACCGGGTGGCGGCGTTTCTCATGGCGACCAACACGCAATATATTATTACTTCTCCCAATTCCCACAACACCAATGTTTACAAACCGGCATTCCTCACGATTGTGACGCGGAAGAAGGGCCCTGACCGACTCTTTGCTGATCCTCCGGGATATTTGCGAAGGATGGAACCAACCGATGCATGAACATGAATGGAAAAACGTCTTTAAGAAGGGGCCCTGGGCTAAATCTCCAAGACCGGAACTGTTAATGGCTTACGAGTTGAAAGTGAGGAAGTGTGTCTGCGGCGAGGAGCAAAAGATCAAAAGCGCTCCAAAGGGAATATGGTGGAAAGGGGAGAATATCCAAATAACAAGGATAAAAACCTATCCGGAACGATGGAAAAAGGGATTGAAGGATTCTCTCCGTGAAACATTGGATGGAACGAAAACGCTTTCGCTGGAGACGCTGGCGAACCGTTCGGAATTGTTATGGTCTGAGGTGGAAGAACTGTCTCAAAGCCTTCTTCTGGACGGCGTGGCAGAGCGGTTTGAAAAGTATCCGAATAAGTCTCCGCGGGATGTTAAAATCGTTATTCCTGCGGAAAATCTTCAATTGATACGGGAACTCCTTGGACTGACCAAAAAAGAGGCGGATGCAGTTGAAATAGACTCCTTGTTTGAGATCTTCGAAAAAGAGCGCTTTCCCGAAGGCCATGCTGTTGCTCAGGTGGTCGATCAGATGGCAAGGTTATGGCAAGAGACCCGAAAGCCGACTCTTTTGCTTCAAGGGGAGACGACCGTGACCCTCAAATCTCTGGTCAACTATAAATTAATTCTTGTGACATTGCTGGAGATTGCAAAAAGGGACCCGTCGCGACAAGGGATCTATTTTAGAGAACTCTCGGCAAAAATAACCGGTGATTCAAAAGGCCTTTATGTCATTCGTTCCTATTTAAGGGGGATGTTTGGAGACCTGAAGTACCTGGGGGTTATTGAACATGCTCCTTTGCTCTTTTGTCGCGCGCCCGTGGCGGGGGAGATGAACGGTTGTCATCTTGATTTGTGGGCGGCGGCAGATTATGCTGTCATGACGGAATCCACCGCAAGTACATTCAAACCGACTCAAAGTCACTGCCGATCTCTGCTCTTAATTGAGAATCAGACAACATTTGAAGCCGTGGCATCAAGATTGCCAGCCGGTGCGGGTGCCATTTTTTTAGCGGGTTATCCACCCGGTCATGTCCAAACGTTTATTAAGAGGATTTTGAAATTTAAACCGATTCCAGGAAAGCTATGGTGCGATATCGATCCAGACGGAATAGAGATTGCGTTAATGGCAGGCAAGTATTTTGAAGAGGTTGGGCAGAAATGGGAGCCGCATGGAATGAGTAAAGAGTGGCTTTTAGACGCGCCTATATCAAAACCTCTTGATGACCGGGATAGAGAAAAACTTAAGGTTTTAAAAACAAGGTCCGATGCTAAAGTGTTCTATCCTCTCATTGATGAAATGGAAAAGATAGGAAGGAAAGTCGAACAAGAAGTGATTGATCAGGAGAAATTACAATTCTAATTCAAAGACTGGATAAACTTGGTCACAAGTTTGTCACAGTCCAATAAAAAAGGGGTCAGTTGATGAGCTAACCCCTTAATTTAATTGATGTCCCCAACGAGATTTGAACTCGTGTTACCGCCGTGAAAGGGCAAACGGGGTGTTTTTCATAAGGGCTTGATTTTAAACTGGTTTCTCGTTTTCATATTAAAAATCAATCCTTTACAGCGTTCCCACCATTTCCTTTTGTTCCCATTAATTCTGTGGATAACCACAGAGTATGTCACAATTTGGTCACATTTTTTTTGGCCTTGTTTTTGTCTTTGCTTTTATCCTTTTCAGTTATATGGTAGTATTAATTTGTATCTTCATTTTCTTTCTACCGAAAGCAGAGGGCATTAAATGGCAACTTTAAAAATAGACTATCCTGATGAAATCCTGGTTTCCATGAAGGAGAGCAAGGATCAATTTGCCAGTGAATTGAAAATTGCCGCAGCCGTAAAGCTTTACGAACTGGGTAAGTTATCATCAGGAAAGGCTGCTAAACTGGCGGGATTAGATAAAGTATCCTTTTTGAAGACCCTTGGCGCATACAAAATTTCCGTTTCCACGGTAGAGGAATTTGAGGAGGATATGAAGGTTGCCATCAAGTAGACCTGTTGTCGTTGTAAACACCTCACCACTTATATACCTTTCCTCCATCAATAAAATTCACATTTTAAAAGATCTCTTCCATGAAATATTTATACCGGATGCTGTACGAAAAGAGGTGCTTTCCGGCGGCAAGGGGAGTTTTGGATTTCATGAATTAAAAAACGAAAGTTGGATCAAAGCGAAAAAGATTAAAAATACTCTTTCGAAGCAATGGCTTTTGACTGACCTTGATGAAGGTGAAGCAGAATTAATGGTTCTTGCAGAGGAATTAAAGGCTCAACTGATTATCATGGATGACAAGTTAGGCAGGCGGATCGCCCACTTAAAAGGTTTTCCAGTGGTCGGAACATTACGAGTTTTGGTAAATGCAAAGGAGAAGGGCATAATCCAGGAAATAAAACCGTTGTTAAATAAATTGAAGGAAGCTGGTTTTTGGTTCAGTGAGGATATATACCGCACTATTTTGAAGCAGTCAAAAGAATAATTTGGATAAATGTTGCCTGATTAACAAGAGTTTTCCTTCCTAATGTGACAGAGTCATTCATACCGGTGCAGTGATTTTATCGAGAAATATCTTGAAATTTCTCCATCATTAAATTATTGTGACGCCAATCATTTTTAATTTTCCAAAGAATTACAAATTTCAGATCTGTAATGAGTCTGGATCAATAAAAATCCCATCAAACAAAAATAAAGGAGTCTTTTTATGGCAAAAGCAATGACCAAATCAGCCATTATCAATCATCTTGCGGGAAAGCTCGAATTGCCGAAGAAAAAAGTCGGCGAAACGCTGGAAGCCATCACGGAACTGGCGTACAAGGAGGCCAAGAACGCCTTTACGGTT
>JACQBY010000097.1 GCA_016201875.1 Nitrospirota bacterium | reverse complement strand
GATCAGAGATGTCGATTTCTGGAAAGTGACCGAACAGCTGATCCCCTTTTTTGTGACCCGGCAAATTTATACGGGAGCCGGAAAAGTTTTAAAAATATCGGGCAGGGGGCATTATTTCATCTCACAGAGGTCCCAGCATATCCATGAAAAGACCTCTTCTTCGACCACTTCGTCGAGAAGCATCATCAATACCCGCGACGAGCCCCATGCCGATGCCGAAAAATACAGGCGTCTCCATATCATTGTCGGAGACTCGAATATGTCTGAATATACCAACTATCTCAAGGTTGGCGTTACCTCCCTTGTCCTGTCGATGATCGAGGCCGGATTCGGCGTCGTCGGCCTGGAGCTCGACGATCCGGTAAAATCGATCCGGGAGATTTCAAGGGATATCACCCTGAAGAAGAAGGTCAGGCTCGAAAATGGAAAGGAATACTCGGCGATTGAAATTCAGCGGTTTTATCTTGAAAAAGCCTGTGAATATCTTGATCATGGCGATGCCTCGAAAGAAGAAAGGGAAATCCTTGATAAATGGAGCGCAACGCTCGATGCCCTGGAAGAGGAGCCCAGACAGCTTTCAAGAGAAATCGACTGGGTGGCTAAACTCTGTTTGATTGAAAACTATATGAGCCGGAAAGAGTGCGGATGGGAAGACCCCCGGGTTGCGCTGATCGACCTCCAGTACCACGATGTGAAAAGGAGCCGGGGACTCTATTATCTGCTAGACCGGCAGGGGTATATTAAACGCCTGACGACCGATGAAGGGATTGACAGGGCGATGCTGATCCCCCCGCAGACAACCCGGGCAAAAGTCAGGGGGGATTTCATCAAGTTTGCCAAAGAGAAGAACCGGTCCTATACCGTAGACTGGACTTATTTGAAATTAAACGGATATTGGGAAGAAACGATTTTGTGCATGGACCCTTTTTCTCCGTCGAACCGGAGGGTGAACGAGCTGATCGCCTCTGAAAACCTTTCCTCCAGATGAGACGGAATTTTCTGAACCGTTTATTTATATTTTTTCTCTCTTTATTATGGGTTTTTCCTGCCTTTGCGCAGACCTTCCCTCCCCTTTATGAGGTCAAACAGGGGGAGGTCATTTTTCTGACCCTTCCGTCAAAACAGAACGTCCCTCTCTTGAAGGGCCAATTCCTTGGAAAAAAAATAACGCTCGACCCGTTGAACGAATCGGGGAAATTCGGAGCCCTCATCGGGGTCGATCTCAACGAAACCCCCGCCAACCATCTCCTGACCGACGCTGAAAGCCAGGAGACCCTTGCGATGGTCCATATTCTTCCGAATGAGTTCGGACGCCAGGAAGTCAAGGTTCCTCCAAAATTTGTCAATCCCTCCCGCCGCCAGCTTGACCGGATAAAAAAAGAAGGCCAGGAAATTCATGCTCTTCTGAGGCCGGTTTCAGAAGAAAGGTACTGGAGGGGGAACTTTATTATCCCTGTCACCGGGACGCCTATGGGGACTTTCGGTCTGAGAAGGGTTTTTAACGGAGAACCGCGGAATCCCCACTCCGGGGAGGATTTTGCCGCACCCGAAAAAACCCCGGTTTATGCGCCAAACGACGGAGTGGTGGCGGGCGTGGTTGACCATTTTTTCAGCGGAAAAGGGATTATCATCGACCATGGCAGGGGGCTCTTTACGGAGTACTTCCACTTATTTAAGACAAAAGTAAAAAAAGGGCAAAAAATAAAAAAAGGTGAAGAAATCGGCCTTGTCGGTAAAACAGGGCGGGCGACGGGGCCTCATCTTCACTGGGGAATGGTGATTAACGGAGCGAAGGTCAACCCGCTCTCTGTCGTCCATTTGAAACTGGAATAGCGGCCATCTGATGATGAAAACATGCCTGTCGATTGCAGGCTCTGACCCGTCGGGCGGAGCGGGGATACAGGTCGATTTAAAAACCTTCACCTGTTTTGAGGTTTATGGAATGGCGGTCCCGACCGCCCTGACCATTCAGAACAGCCTGGGGGTGCATGAGGTGGTTTCGATTCCTCCCGATCTTTTCGAAAAACAGATCAACCCTCTTTTTGAAGATATCCCTGTCGATGCGCTCAAACTGGGGATGTTGTTTTCTCATGAAAACATCGATCGATTGCATCAGACGTTTATCAAGTTCAAACCTCCCCGGCTGGTGATCGATCCGATCATCAAGTCCTCCTCCGGATTCCGTCTCCTGGAAGAAAGGGGAGTGGAATCTCTTAAAAAACTTCTTTTCCCGTTTGCTTTAATCGTCACTCCGAATCTGAAGGAAGCCTCTCTGCTGACCAATACCCTGGTGAGTTCTCTGGAAGAAATGAAGACGGCGGCAAAGATGATCTCTGATTTTGGTCCGAAATTTGTTCTCGTTAAAGGGGGGCATTTGCCGGGTGAAGCGGTTGACCTGTTATATGACGGAGAAACTTTTCAGACCTGGAAGAGCAAGAGAATCGACAAAAAGGTTCATGGGGCGGGATGTGTGCTGTCAGCCGCGATAACCGCCTGCCTGGCAAGAGGTCATTCTGTTGAAAAGGCCGTCGAAGAAGCAAACCGGTTTGTCCATGGGGCGATACGCAGTGCGGTGCCTGTGGGGAAAGGAGCAATCCCCCTTAATTTATTTTACTGAACGCTGATGCCTGTCAGGATAATATTGTCGGGGTTAACCCTGGGTATACTCGCTTTTGATTTCGATTTTTGCTCTGGTTTTCATGTTTTGAAGAAAACTCTGGACCGCTTTTTCTCTTTTCTGGTTTAACCGGTCTTTTGAAACCCGCTCGTTTTCCTCAGGCGTTCCGGAGGTCGCCATCTCCTGCGGAGAGAGGGCCACAGAGTCCTTGATGGTTGCCCGGATCTTTTCATACAAGAGCTCTTTTCTCTGTATGGCTTCAAAGTCGGCGGGCTTCAGATGGTTATAGGCGAGGATCTGCAGATAGGCCGCTTCATCAAAGACCTTATTTTTCTGAAACATTTCATTCTCTTTCACGAGGGCGATGACCTCATCGTCGGAGACGGCGACTCCCATCTCTTTGGCGGCCGCCAGCCATAGTTTCTTCTCAATGAGGCTATCCACCACGTTTTTTTTCAGATGGAGCTGTTTGAGCATATCCTCATTAAATTTGTCTTTCATCATCGATTTGTAAAAAGCAACGGTTGTCCGGTAGGAATCCTGGAACTCGTCGGCGGTAATCATCTCGCCATTGACTTTTGCGACGTAATCTTTTTTTCCTGATCTTGTGGAAGACCCCACGCCCCAACCCATGGTAATAATAAAAGCAATGGCAATCGACAGCATAATCACGCGGTAAAACCAGGGATTTTCAATGGCGCTTTCTCTAAGAACTTTTAACATATCGGAACCCTCTTTTTTTCTAAATTTGCTTTTTTTACAGTTAGCGGTTATATTTTAAAACAGACAATCAAAATTAACAAGGCTTTTAATGATAATTTTGTTGAAACATTCCCTATCTTCTTATAGAATTAACCGTTATATATTAAGTGAAGCAACCGGCTTTGCCGGTGCTTCACGCGGGGGCACGGGGGGCATTGAGTGAGTTTTACGAAGGCCCCCCGTTATATAAATACACTTCACTTCTTAAAAGGGATATTCTTTTTTGAATGCCGGAGCGACTGCAAGCCAGGCCTCCTCCGCAGAGGCCGTCTATCCCAAAGCAGTGATTCTTCACCGGGTCATTGCCAGACTGATCGATTTTTTATTGATTGCGGTATTAAGGGAGATCTTTCCGCCGGTCGGTTTTTATATCAGCGTGACGTATCTTCTTATTGCGGACGGCCTCTTTCATGGTAAAAGCGTCGGAAAACATCTGGTGGGCCTCCAGACTGTTGTCCCGGATAAAAACAGAAGCGCCTCTTTCAGAGAGTCCATTTTACGCAATTTTCCGTTGTTGATCGCCTACTTGTTTTTGGAAGTTCCTTATATAGGGTGGATCATTTTTCTCCTGATTACCGGATTTGAACTGTTATTGATGATTGGCAATGAAAAAGGGATGCGGCTGGGGGATGAACTGGCCGGCACGCAGGTTCGCGACAGCGATAGTTTAGAAATGAGAAACCTTTAGATCTCAGGGGGGCATGTGGGTTTAACAAGCAGTCTGTTGGGTTTATTTTCTAACGATCTGGCGATCGATCTGGGGACGGCTAACACCCTGGTCTATTTAAGAGGAAAAGGGATCGTGATCAACGAGCCTTCCGTTGTCGCCATTGAAAAGAAAACCGGCAGAGTTCTGGCCGTAGGCGCAGAGGCTAAAAAAATGCTGGGAAGAACTCCCGGGAATATTGTCGCCATCCGGCCGATGAAAGACGGCGTGATCGCCGATTTTGAAATTGCCGAGAAAATGTTAAAGCATTTTATCACCAAAGCCCATAACCGGAGCACCTTTGTCCGTCCCAGAATTATTATCTGCGTTCCCTCAAAAATCACGCAGGTGGAGCAGCGGGCCGTTAAGGATTCCGCCGAGCTTGCGGGCGCGCGCGAGGTGTACCTGATTGAAGAACCGATTGCGGCCGCCATCGGGGCCGGACTCCCCATTGAAGAACCTTCGGGCAATATGGTGGTCGATATCGGCGGAGGAACGACCGACGTTGCCGTGATTTCGCTTGCTGGAATCGTTTACAGCGAATCGGTGAAGGTCGCCGGCGACAAAATGGATGATGCCATCGTCAGTTATATAAAAAGAAAATACAATTTGTTGATCGGGGACCATATGGCCGAACTGATTAAATTTGAGATCGGATCGGCCTATCCCCCGGATGAACGTAAAACTTTTAACATTAAAGGAAGGGATTTAATTTCAGGAATACCAAAGACACTTGTCATTGATGACGCAGAGGTGCGAGAAGCCCTGGCTGAACCGATCAGCGCTATTGTCAACGCCATAAAACTGGCATTAGAAAATACGCCTCCTGAACTTGCGGGAGATATTATTGATCGGGGCATTGTTCTGACCGGAGGGGGATCCCTCCTTAGAGGACTGGATATTCGTTTAAGGGAAGAGACCAATCTTCCCATTATTACGGTGGACAATCCTCTGACAACGGTTGTTTTAGGAACAGGGGCGGCATTGGATCAGCTCGACCTTCTGAGAAAAGTTTCAATCATGGCTCAATAAAGAGAGAGAGTTCCTCTCCTTCCTTTGCTTTGGTGGCTTCCTGAAGGAGCCAATGAGCATTTTCCGTTTTCAACGAAGCGACGGCTTTTATAAAAAGCTTTTCCTTTCAATTTTCCTCATCTTGATTCTGCTAACGGCAGTTTCCATTGATTTGAGAAAATCTGCGCCCTCTTATTTTCAAAATCCGGTGTTAACGATCGCTTCCTTCCTTGAAGCCGGAGGACATTCGTTTCTTCAGGGCACCCAAAAAATCTGGACCGATTATATCGGCCTGGTAGAAGTCCGCCAGAAATACCTCAAACTCAATCATGACTACGACACGCTGAAAGATGAAAATAACCGGTTAAAAGAAAATCAGCTTGAAAATCTCCGCCTGCGGCAGCTCCTCAATCTTTCTCCTCCTGTCCCGTTAAGTTTAACCGCCGCTGAAGTGATCATGCGGGACCCTTCCAACTGGTACCAGTCTCTGACGATCAATAAAGGAGCGCGGGACGGCGTTCTCCCGGGGATGGGGGTCGTTTCCCCCTTTGGAGTTGTCGGCCGGGTGCTGAAATCAGGCGCAAGGAGCGCGGTGGTCCAGTTGATGACCGACCGGAATTCAGCCGTTCCGGCATTGATCAGCCGGACGCGGGATGAAGGGATGTTAGAAGGGACGGAGCGGGGATTGGCCCGGATGAAATATCTCAATGTCGATTTGAAACTGGCTGTCGGCGATCAGGTTCTGACTTCCGGGCTGACCCCCGCCTTTCCGAAAGGGTTTTTGATCGGGAACATCGTCAGGATCGATCAGAGAACGGACCCTGAGAGGAGAAAGCCTGCCGATCCGGTTCCAGCGGACCCGTTTCTTTCTGTCGAGGTGATGCCGTCCGTTAACTTTTTAAGGCTGGAAGAGGTGATGGTGATCACCTCTTTGCCGGATGAACCTCCGGCGCAGGACTTGAATAAAGAATGAAGAAGAACTTTTTAATCGTAGGACTGATCGTCTTAATTCCGGCGCAGGGGATCGTCGGAGATTATTTTTCGATCGGGAGGGTAAAACCGGACCTTGGTTTTCTGGCCATTTATTTTGCGGGTCTTTTATTTGGATATATCCCGGGGGGTTTTGCCGGAGCAGGGATCGGACTCGTCGCGGATATTTTATCCGGGGGGACGGCTCTGGTTCAGATGGAGTGCGGAATGCTATTGGGACTCGGTTCCGGAATGATCCGAAGAACCATGTTGAATTTAAAAATATTTTTTAATTCCCTCATTATTTTTGTTTTTTCCATCCTCCACAGTTTTCTTGTGTTTATTTTTTTGAATATGTCTTTAAAAGAGACGCATGTTCCGGCTCCCTGGAAGGATTTAATCCTTCCCAAGGGGGTTTATGACGCTTTTTTAGGGTCGTTTTTATTCTGGCTATTAATGAAATTTTTAAAGAACAGAAATTTTTCAGGAGAGAGTCTGGACCTTGAACGAATATCCATCTTTACCTCAAGAAAACCTTAAAAAAATCCAGGGAAGGATTGTCTTTTTGCTGATCGTCCTCGGAGTTGGATTCGCGGCGATCTTTTTCCGCGCATGGACGCTTCAAATTTCCGAGGGGAACTTTTACCAGGAGCAATCGGAAAACAACCGGGTCAGAGAGGTATTTATTCAGCCCCGGCGGGGTTATATTTTTGACAGGACCGGGAAGGTTCTGGTCAATAATGTCCCTGGTTTTACGCTCTATCTCATTCCGGAAGATGTGAAAGACCGGGAGTATGTCCTTCACAAGATCAGCGAAGTCCTTGGTTTTACCGTTGAGGAGATCCAGAAAAAATTGGCTCAGCGGGAGTCCTCTCCTTATCTTCCGGTCAAGGTCAAGGACGGGATGACCTTGAAAGAGGTGGCATTATTTGAAGAAGATCAGTTAAACCTTGCCGGTTTAAAGATAGAGGTCGAGTATCAGAGAAACTATGTGTTTGGAAAACTCGGGGCTCATGTTCTGGGCTATGTTGGTGAAATCAGCGAAAAGCAGATGGATGCCCCTGAATACGAAAACCTTCCTCAGGGGACCCTGATCGGCCAGTTTGGAATTGAAAAAAAATATGATCCATACCTTCGCGGGGAGGCCGGAGAAAAAGGGATTGAAGTCGACGCCCTGGGGCATGAAATAAAAGTTTTAAGCATGAAGGAGCCCGGGGGGAGCAAGGACCTCTACCTGACCCTTGATCTGGAGACCCAGAAAGCCGCCGAAGAAGCCCTCGGTGAGGAAGCGGGCGCCATAGTGGCCATTGACCCGAAATCGGGCGATGTTCTTGCCATGACGAGCCATCCGGAATTCGATCCGCAGAATCTGTCGGGCCGGATCAGCCAGAAAGATTGGGATGCGGTGCTGAAAGACCCATTTAAACCGTTAAATAACCGGGCGATTCAGGGGTTGTACCCTCCCGGCTCTGTTTTTAAAATCCTGATGTCGATCGCGGCCCTGGAGGCCGATAAGATCGATCCTTCGAGAAATGTCGTTTGCGCCGGGGGATTCCCCTTCGGGAAAAGAGTCTTCAGGGATTGGAAACAGGGGGGGCATGGACTGGTTAATTTACACCGCTCCCTGGTGGAGTCGTGCGACGTTTATTACTATAAACTGGGAAATGATCTGGGAATCGATTTGATTGCCGAAGAGGCCCATCGTTTCGGGTTGGGAAGCCTGACAGGAATCGATCTTCCGTCCGAGAAGGAAGGGATTATCCCGTCTCCTGAATGGAAATTAAAAATGCGGAATGAGCCCTGGTTCCCGGGGGAGACGCTGTCGGTTTCGATCGGCCAGGGGTATGTCAATTTTACCCCTTTACAGGCCGCTTATATGATGAGCCAGGTGGCCAATGGCGGGTACCGGTATAAACCAAGGCTTTTAAAGGAGGTTTATGACCGGAAAAACGGAAAAACAGAGGCCTTTCCGCCGGTGTTGATCGAAAAGCAGGATATTTCTCCGAGAACCTTAAAATGGGTTCGTGAAGCCTTAAGGGGGGTGGTGCATGAACCTCATGGGACCGCCTATTCCTCCAGGTCTGAACTCTTTGAAATGGCCGGTAAGACCGGCACAGCCCAGGTGATTCAGGCAAGGGCCGGAGCGGGAGGGAATCTTAATTCCAAAACCTTGCCGAAGGTACTCCAGGACCATGCCTGGTTTGTGGCGTTTGCTCCTTATGAAAATCCCACGATTGTCGTCGCGGTTCTGGTGGAACATGGAGGCCATGGCGGGGCATCTGCCGCGCCGCTGGCCAAAAAGGTTTTTGAAGCTTTTTTAGCGGGGAAACATGTTTGATCGCCGCCTGATTACCAAATTCGACTGGAAATTTTTACTGATTATTTTTTCCATTCTATTGATTAGTACCCTCTCTCTTTATAGCGTTTCGGTTCATAAAGGGCAGGTGAAGGGAATCTTTTATATCAAACAGATCTACTGGATTGTGATCGCATTGACTGTCTTTTTTGCGGCCATGGTCATTGACTATCATACGATTGCCCGATACGCCTATCTGATTTATGGCGTGGTGGTGTTCCTTCTTATTCTGGTGATGCTGATTGGAAAATCGGGACTGGGCGCCCAGCGGTGGCTCTCCATCGGGTTCATTTCGTTCCAGCCTTCGGAATTTTCAAAACTGGGGATTCTTCTCGTTCTTGCCAGATATTTTTCTGAAAATGCCCGGGGGGACGGGTTCCGGATGAGCCAGCTGATTTTTCCGTTGATTTTATTAGGTATCCCTTTTCTTCTGGTCTTAAAACAGCCCGATCTGGGAACAGGACTTTCCATCACGTTTGTTTTTATTGCCATGCTTTTTCTGGTCGGATTTCATTCAAGATCCCTGATTTTTGTAGGATTGATTTCCCTCCTGCTTGCTCCGTTTGCATGGAGTTTTTTCTGGCATCATTTGAAACCTTACCAGAGAGAGCGGCTGATGACCTTTATTCATCCGACATCCGACCCTTCGGGCACCGGTTATCATATTATTCAATCCAAAATTGCCATCGGGTCGGGCGGGGTGCTGGGAAAAGGGCTGATGGGAGGGACGCAAAGCCAGCTCAAGTTCCTTCCGGAGGGGCACACCGATTTTATTTTTTCCGTTTTTGCCGAAGAATGGGGTTTTATCGGAATTTTCGTTTTATTGGTTTTGTTCGGGCTGCTTCTTCTCTGGGGAGTGGATGTGGCTTTTAAAGCAAAAGATTCATTGGGGACATTTCTGGCGGCGGGTATTGTCGGAATGATCGGATTTAATGTGATCGTCAATATCAGCATGACCCTGGGCATGGTGCCGGTTGTGGGAGTTCCCCTTCCGTTAATGAGTTATGGAGGAACCGCCATGGTAACGACCATGGCGGCGTTAGGATTATTAATGAATGTGAAAATCCGCCGGTTTATGTTGTTTTATTAGCTTTTTTAAGTAAAAGAAGGCCAATCGGCGAATTTCTGCACATAATAGAAAGGTATTCAGGAGAAAAAAATGTCAATAGAAATTATTATTAATGCAACAGGCGAGGAAACCCGTGTTGCAATTTTAGAAAATAAGGTTGTCACAGAGTTTTACATTGACCGAAAAAAAGACAGGGGAATCGTGGGGAATGTCTATAAAGGGAAAGTGGTTAAAGTCCTCCCCGGGATGCAGGCGGCTTTCGTCGATATTGGCGTAGAAAAAGCGGCCTTTCTCTATGTTTCCGATGTTTCTTCCGGCGTTGAGGATTATGAAAGACATTTTCGGGAAGAAAGGACCAAAGACGAAAACGGGGGAGTAGACGAAGAAGAGGAAGAAGAGGAAGAAGAGGAAGAAGAGGATTCCTCTCTTCCTCCATTTATAGAAGAAGATGCTGAATTCGGCGAAGAGACGGCCGAAGAGAGGCCTGAAGACCAGGAGGAAGAAGAGCTCCCTGGAGAGCCCTCCGCGGTTCAGGGGGAGGTTTGCGAACTTCGCCGGGAAGAAGAGAGAGAACCCGCTCCTTCTGACGATCGCTTGACCCCGAATTTTCCGACGGACCTTTCTGAAGCAGGGCCCGACACTCCTTCACAGGGGATTTTACCGGATGAAGAGCCTCCATTTACAGGAGACATTCCTTTGTCCGGGGAGCCGCTGGCGGAACAAACCCAAACGGCGGCGACGGAGGAGGCGTCCACTCCTGCAGAAGTCAAAGATGCGGCGGAGGCCGGAGCCGGGGAAGAGGTAAAAAAAAGAGTTCCCCCGAAATCAAGACGCCGCCCTCAGCGCAATTTCAGGAACCGGTCGAAACCCAAACGCGTCATGCGTTCGATTGAAACGCTTCTCAAGGAAGGGCAGGAAATTCTTGTGCAGGTTTCAAAAGATGCCATGGGAACCAAAGGCCCCAGAGTCACCACGTATGTTTCTCTCCCGGGACGGTATCTGGTCTATATGCCGACGGTCAACCATATCGGCATATCCAGGCGGATCGGAAGCGCCGAAGAGCGGGGGAGGTTGAAAGAGATGCTCTACCGGTTAAGAAAACCGGGATCAGGTTTTATTGTCCGGACGGTGAGCGAGGGGACGACGGACGAAGAGTTCAAGTCAGACATGGAGTTCCTCGAACTCCTCTGGCAGAGCATGCTGAAGAAAAAAGAAAAGGTCAGCGCTCCGGCCCTGCTTCATGTCGATCTGGATCTTATTTTCCGGACGGTCAGAGACCTCTTTACCAAAAAAGTTGACCGGCTGGTGATCGATTCAAAAGACGAATATGGCCGTATTCAGGATTATGCCAAAATGTACCTTCAGGAACTGTCAAACAGCATCGAACTTTATACGAAGGACGAGCCGATATTCGATGCTTATGAAATTGAGACCGAAATCTCAAGGGCCCTGGCGAGAAAAGTCTGGCTTAAATCGGGCGGATATATCGTCATCGACCGTACGGAAGCCCTGACCGTGATCGACGTGAACACCGGAAGGTATGTCGGAAAGAGAGACCTGGAAGAGACCATCCTTAAAACCAACCTTGAAGCCCTCAGGGAAATTGCCTACCAGTTAAGGCTGAGAAACATCGGCGGGATCATCATCATCGATTTTATCGATATGGAAAAGGAAAAAAACCGGGAAAAAGTCTTCCTATCTTTTCAAGAAGCGATGTCCAAAGATAAGGCCCGGATTAATATCTTGAAAATTTCCGAACTCGGGCTGGTTGAGCTTTCCCGGGAGCGGACGAGAGAGGATATTCAGCGGCTTCTCTGCGAGCCCTGCCATTATTGCGAGGGGAAAGGGCATATCCGTTCGGCGACAACGATTTGTTACGAAATCTTCAGAGAAATCAAGCGTACCGGCGGCTCTCCCAGAGAAAGAAAGATCATCATTACCGCGCATCCTTCGGTGGCCAACCTGTTGTATGATGATGAGCGCCAGGGGATTGAAGCGCTGGAAAAAGAATTCAAGAAGCGGATTATCATTAAGCCGGACACCGGCATGCATCAGGAACACTACAACATCTCAATGGTCTGATCTTTTATGGATGAGCGGTATGAGTGGATTGCGCTTAAACGGGTTCCCGGAATCGGACCGGTTTCTTATAAAAGATTGCTGGAAGAGATCGGTCCGCCTGAAACAGTTTTTAAGGCTCCCCTCGCGAGGCTTTTAAGCGTCGATGGGATTAATGAAAAAGTCGCCTGGGAGATCCTTCATTTCAAAGAGAAAGAGGCGGTTGTCCGCGAACTGGAACGCATCGATACGCACCCGGTGTCCTTTATCCATTATTTCCATCCCCAATACCCCGCTCATCTGAAAAACATCCATGACCCGCCCCCTTTTTTTTATATGATGGGGGAACTCTGGAAAAAAGATGACCGGTCGATTGCCGTTGTAGGGACAAGGAGGCCGACCTTTTATGGCAAACAGGTTGCCCGCGAACTGGCAGGGGATCTTGCCCGGGCGCAAATGACGGTGATCAGCGGTTTTGCGATGGGAATCGATCAAATTGCCCATCGGGCAGTCCTGGATGCCGGCGGCCGGACGATTGCCGTTCTGGGCACCGGTATCGATATAGACTATCCCCATGGGTCGATGGAACTGAAGGAAGCGATCAGCGCCCAGGGGGCGGTGATTACCGAATTTCCAATGGGGACCCCGGCGGCTCCTGAAAACTTTCCAAGAAGAAACCGTTTGATCAGCGGGCTGTCGGCAGGGGTCCTGGTTGTAGAAGCCGCGGAAAAAAGCGGTTCGCTGATTACCGCAGGGCTTGCCCTGGAACAGGGAAAGGATGTTTTTGCCGTTCCGGGTTCTATTCATAGCGAGTTCAGCCGGGGGGCGCATTACCTGATCAAGTGCGGGGCAAAACTGGTGGAAAAGGTTTCCGATATTCTGGAAGAGGTCGATGGACAGTTCCAGACCGCCATTTCTTTTTCAGAACCTCCGTTGGTTCAGGAGCTCCCCCCTGACGAAAAAAAAATATATGATATACTATCTGTGGAGCCTGTCCACCTGGACGATCTTTCCATCCAGTTGAGCTGGCCCCCCCATCGCTCTTCGGATCTGCTGCTCCGTCTGGAGTTAAAGGGGTTGGTCAGTCAGGTGGGAGGCAATCAATTCATCCGCAATCGGTAAACAAGGAATAATATGAGTAAATCGCTGATTATTGTGGAATCGCCCTCTAAAGCGAAGACCATCAATAAATATCTTGGCAAAAAATATGTGGTTAAAGCTTCGGTAGGCCATATCATCGACCTGCCGAAGAGCAAGCTCGGAATTGATATCAGAAAAGGATTCAAGCCTGAGTATACCGTTATCCGGGGAAAAAAGAAGGTCCTGGATGAACTGATTGAGGCGGCAGGCAAAGCGGATAAAATTTATCTGGCCCCCGATCCCGACCGGGAGGGAGAAGCCATCGCCTGGCATATCGCCGGGGAACTTTCGGGCGGACCCAAAAAAGGGAGCGGGAAGAAAAAAACCGGAAAGACAACCGGTAAAAAAGCCGATAAAAAGCCGGAAAAGAAAATATACCGGGTCCTTTTTAATGAAATTACTGAAAAAGCGGTTAAAAAAGCCATGGAAGAGCCGGGTGAAATCGATCTGAAAAAGGTCAATGCCCAGCAGGCCAGAAGGATTCTCGACCGGCTTGTGGGGTATTCCATCAGCCCACTCCTCTGGGAAAAGGTGAAACGAGGCCTCTCTGCCGGAAGGGTCCAATCGGTTGCGGTCCGGTTGATCTGCGAACGGGAGGTTGAAGTCGGCGCGTTTGTTTCCGAAGAGTACTGGTCTCTTACGGCCTATCTTTCTACCGGCTCCGGAGCCTCTTCTTTTATCTCAAAGCTGATTTCGATTAACGGGGAGGCTGTTTCCATTCCGAATGAAACAGAGGCTCAAAGACTTTTCCATCTCCTTGAAAACCAACCGTTCATGGTTGAAAAGATCGAAAAGAAGGAGAGGAAAAAAAATCCGGTTCCCCCTTTTACTACCAGCAAATTACAGCAGGAATGTTCCCGCAAGCTCCGGTTTACACCCAAAAAGACGATGATGCTTGCCCAGCAGTTGTACGAAGGGGTCGAGCTGGGGAGCGAAGGGCCGGTCGGGTTAATTACCTATATGAGGACCGACTCCAACCGGGTATCTGCCGAAGCCCAGGCGGAGGCCCTTGACCATATTTCACAGAAATATGGCCGGGAATATATCCCGGAACAGCCGAATGTCTATAAAAGCAGGAAAAGCGCGCAGGAGGCCCATGAGGCGATCCGCCCGGCCTCTTTAAGCTATAACCCCGAAGAGATCAAGGAACTTCTGTCGAAAGATCAGTACCTCCTTTACAAGATCATCTGGAACCGGTTTTTGGCCAGCCAGATGAAGCCGGCCCTTTTAGAGGCGACAAAAGTCGATATCAGGGCGGGAGAGGCTCTTTTCCGCGCAAATGGAAATGTGGTGATCTTTCCCGGATTTACGGCGGTCTATTCGGAGGCGAGAGAAGAAGACGAAGAGAAGAAAGAGGGCGCCGCAAAAGAAAATGAAGCGGATGAAGAGGAAAGAACGCTCCCCCCTCTTTCTGAAGGGATGAGATTAACCCTTGTTCAGCTTGAACCCAAACAACATTTCACCCAGCCCCCCGCCCGTTATAACGAAGCGCTTTTAATCAAGGAGCTGGAAGAAAACGGGATCGGGAGGCCGAGCACTTACGCGGCGATTATTTCGACCATCCAGGACAGGGGATATGTCGAAAAAATCGAAGGGAGATTAAGACCTTCCGAACTGGGCAAGATCGTCAATGGCCTGCTGGTCGAATCTTTTCCCGAACTGATGAGCGTCGAATTTACCGCGAAAATGGAAGAGGATCTGGACAGTATCGAAGAAGGCGAAAAGAGAAAAAGATCTCGAAAAAGCCCAGATAGAGATGAAAGACATTAAACGGGAAGAAACCCCCACCGAGATCGTGTGCGAGCGGTGCGGCAAAAACATGGTGATCAAATGGGGGCGAAACGGACGTTTCCTCGCCTGCCCCGGTTATCCTGAATGCAAAAACACCTCTGATTTTGCTCAAGCCAATGACGGCAAAATCACGGTCCTTGAGAAGAAAGTTTCTGCCACCGACGAAGTATGCGAAAAATGCGGCGGGACCATGGTGATTAAAGTGGGGAGGTTCGGACGTTTTCTCGCCTGTTCCAATTACCCCGATTGCAAAACGACGAAAGCCCTGAGTCTCGGAGTGAAATGCCCCCGCGAAGGATGCAAGGGGAATGTCACGCAAAAACGGTCCAAAAAGGGGAGAGTCTTCTACGGCTGCACCGAATATCCGAAATGCGATTTTGCGGCATGGGACCGTCCCGTTGCCAAAATCTGCCCTCAGTGCAATG
>JACQBY010000007.1 GCA_016201875.1 Nitrospirota bacterium | reverse complement strand
GTGCTGTTTTAGCGCTGAAAAAATCCCCAGGGGGAGCGCGATCAGAAGCGCGATTAACATGGCGAAAAAGGCAAGTTCTAGCGTATTGGGATACCGTTTTAAAATGGTGGATAAGACAGGCCGGTTGGAGTGGAGCGAACGCCCCAGATCTCCGTGGCCTAGCCGGTTGAGAAAATGGAGGTATTGAGTCCCCAGAGGTTCGTCGAGATGGAGCTGTTTTCTGAGGGTCTCTTTATCGGCGGACGAGGCGGTTTCTCCCAGCATGATATCGACCGGATCGCCCGGAATCAGATGAATGAGAAAGAAAACGAGCGTGATGACGCCGAAAATAACCGGGATTAAAAGGAGAAGCCGGCGGGCCAGATAAGATCGCAAAGAAATTCCTTGTGTTGAACCAGGTTTATTTGATTATTGATATTTGCGTTTTCAGCTTTATGTTCAGAAGCCGTTAGATTATTTCATATTTGATGATCTGTTTCAATTGACTTAGCTTTTGTTTCATGTAAAATTATAGCATGAATTTAAGCCAATCCCGGGTATCTCCGGAATTTCTTTTGCATCAAATCCAGACCGTCATCGATCCGAAAGCTTCTGAAGTCAAGGTCTTTCCGCTGGCGGGAGATGCCTCCAACCGGGCCTATTACCGGCTCGATGTCGGTTTAAAGGGCCATCAACGCCGGACGATCGTTCTCATGACGCTGGCCGATCCCGAACCGTTTAAACAATCCGAAGAAAAAGAGAGCGGGCATCTGGTTTCGACCGAGATTCCCTTTTTGAATATTCAGCGGTATCTTTTTGCCGCCGGGGTGGCGGTCCCGCGGATTTATCATGAGGATCAGAAAAACGGGTTGATCTATCTTGAAGATCTCGGAGACGTGACCTTCGAGGCGGTGGTTAAAAATGCTCCGCCGGACCAGTTAAAACAATTTTATCGGCAGGCCATTGACGGCCTGATTAAAATCCAGAGCTGTAAAAATAACGGTCATTCCTGTGTTGCCTTTGAGCGGAGCTATAATCAATCTTTACTGGTGTGGGAATTCGAACATTTTCTGGAATATGGCGTTGAAAAAAAGGGAGGCCGCAAGCCGACTCTCGAAGATACGGTTGTTTTCAAAGAATCGTTTCACCGGATTTCGACCATGATCGCGGCCGAATCTCCACTCCTGGTTCACCGGGACTACCATTCGAGGAATTTGATGGTCCAGGGGGAGACCCTCCGGGTGATCGATTTTCAGGATGCCCTGATGGGGCCTCCCCAGTACGATCTCGCCTCTTTGTTGAGAGATGCCTATATGACCCTTCCCGAAGCATTGATTGATGAGATGGTCGAGTATTATCTCGACCAAAAAGAAAAGGAAGAAAAGGGTTCCATCAACCGCCGGCAATTCAGGTATCTCTTTGATCTGGTATCGCTTCAGCGGAATATGAAAGCCGCCGGACGGTTTGTTTTTATCGATCTGGTGAAAAAAAATCCGAATTTTCTCAAATATGTCCCCAAAGCGCTCAAGGATATCTCGATCAATTTAAATAAATACCCTGAATTAAAGAGCTTGAAAGCGTCTCTCGTCCGTTATCTTCCCGAGCTTGCCTGATGAAAGCGATGGTCCTTGCGGCCGGTCTCGGCACCCGGCTGGCTCCCCTTACCCATACCGTTCCAAAACCGCTGATCCCTGTCAACGGACGCCCGTTGATTTCGTACACCCTCCGATACCTGAAGAATTACGGGATCAGCGACATTTATATCAATCTTCACCATCTGGGAGAAAAAATCAAAGCCTTCCTGGGGGATGGAAGCCGATTTGGGTTACGGATCGCCTATTCAGAAGAGCCGGAGATCCTCGGTACAGGGGGGGGAATTAAAAAGCTCGAAAAAGAGCTGGGCGACGTTCCGTTTCTGGTGATCAATTCCGATATCCTGACCGATTTTGATTTAAACCGGCTGATCTCTTTTCATCATCAAAACAAAGGGCTGGCGACGTTGGTGTTAAGAGAAGACCCCGAAGTAGACCGCTTTGGCCCGGTGGAGATCGATTCTACAGGGCGGATTCATCAAATTTTAGGAAAAGGGGTTAAAGAGGGTGGGGTATTGAAAAAACGGATGTTTACCGGAATCCATCTGGTCGATCCCCGGGTACTCGGTTATCTTCCGGGGGGTATATTTCATTCCATTACCGATACCTATATCGATATCCTCACTCAGGGGAGTCCTCTCTTTGGATTGGAAATGAATGGGTTTTGGGCCGATTTGGGAACTTTGGAGGAATATGGTAAGATAGACAAATTATTGACTGAAGGGAAGATCAACCTTCCCACTCTATAACCCCATGCCTTTAGCAAATAGTAAAACCGTTTTTCTGTTATTGATTTTTTTGATTGGGGCGGGATGCGGGTTGGAGAATAATCCCTCCAGCGGGTATGATCCGAACAAACCCCTTCCGGTGCTCATATCGAGTAGTGCAGAGGTGATGGTTGACCATACTCAGGGAGCGATTATTACGACCCCTGACGGAAAGGCGGCTCTTTCGGTCAGCCAAACGGCGTTGAGCGCCGATACTTTTTTTAAAATAGAATTGTACAACCTTCCTTCGGGATCCCCCCGAATCAGTATCGTTCAGATGTATTCCTTTACCTCTACGCTGGTTATCAGCGACACGCTTATTCCAGGGCAGTTTTTAAAGGTGACGTTGTATTATGATTCCGGGCAGATTCCTATTGGAGTGAAGGAATCGGATCTCCGGCTGGGGATTTATGATTCTGTGGGGACATGTTGGGAAAAGGTCTTTTTAGACTCCCCGCCGCTGACTCCCGTGAACACGATTCATTCGGTCTCTTCAAGGGATTTGACCCGGCTCGGGATCTTTGGCATGACATCAATCCTTGCGCTGACCTGCCCGAATATTCCCATCCCCTTTTGATTACTGCCAGTAAAGATCTTTCAGGCCGTAAAAATCACCTGCGGGGTCTGGAATAAATCCGTTTAATCCCTTTTTTAAAACCGTGACGTTGTCAAAAGTCCAGAGACTGATATAGGGGAGGTCGTGGGCGATAAGCTTCTGGACCTTTTGATAGATAGTTTTTCTCTTTTCAACGTCGAGCGTGGTTCGTCCCTCTTCGAGGAGCCGGTCAATCTGAGCGCTGGCGTAACGCCCTCTGTTCGCTCCTGCCGGAGGGAGGCTGGTCGAGTGAAACAGGTCATAATAGATGTCGGGGTCCTGGATTCCGACCCAGCGGAGGGAGTAGAGCTGAAAATTCCCCGACTTGATGTCGGAATAAAAAGTCCCCCATTCATACGTCCGGATTTCCATTTGAATGCCGACTTTCTTCAGCTGGTCCTGGAGGACCTCTCCGATCCTCTTTGCAAGATCATTCTGCGAGGTTTTATAGGTGATTTTAAACCGGACATCGCTTCCAGTTTGAACCGTTAACCCCTCTTCATCTAAAAGTTTTTTAGCCTGTTCGGGGTTGTAGGGGTATTTTTCAACATCAGAGGTATAGGCCCAATGGTTCCGGGGGAGCAGGCCTGTCGCCTCTTTTCCCAGTCCCTTAAGAATCTGTTGAATAATCATCTCACGATCGATGGCGTAGGCCATGGCCTGTCTGACTTTAAGCCGTGATAAAAGAGGGTCCTGCAAATTGAGGCCGAGATAGGCGTAGGTCGTCCCGTCTGATTTGATTACCGTAAAATGAGAATCTTTTTCGAGAAAGGGGAGAAAATCGGGAGGAAGGGCGTTTTCGAGAAGATCCAGGCTCCCTTTCTGAAGCTCCATTTCACGGATGGTATCTTCCGGAATAATTTTAATGATGATTTTTTTGATTTTAGGAAGCGTGTCGTAAAAATGGGGATTGGCCTGCAAAACAATCTTTTCGTCAGGGAGGAACTCCTGAAGCTGGTACGGGCCGCTCCCGAGAGGATGCGCGGAATAATCCGAACCTGACTGTAAAACCCCTTTTTTTGAGACAATTCCCTTGGAGAGATTCATGATAAAGGGGGCGTATGGTTTTTTGAGATTAAAAATAACCGTATCCGGGTCAGGGGCGCTGATATGGTCGATGATCTCAAACGCTTTTCGATGGGGAGAAGCGGTTTTGGGATCAAGGATCGATTCAAAGGTGAATTGGATATCTTCGGAGGTCAGGGGGTCGCCGTCGCTAAAACGGAGATTTTTCTTTAAGTGGAAAAGATAGGTCAAAGGCCCGGACATTTCCCACGATTGGGCCAGATCCCCTTTGATCCGGGAAGAGGAGTCGAGCCGGACCAGACGGCTGAAGATCAGGCTCCCGACCCGTTCGGAATAGGCGTCGGTGGCCATGCGGGGATCGAGTTGCGCCGGAGAGGCCTCGATTCCGATCTTTAACGGTTTTTCAGAAAGGTTGGCGGGAGGCGCGCACCCCCATAAAAGGAAAAGAGAAAAAAAGTAAACGGAAGAGAGAGTCCCGATTCCCCTCCTCATACGGTCAGGCAGATTTCACTCCCTTGTCATTTTCATAGAAGAGGACCGGGTTTCCCGCGCCATTGATGGTCTCTTCGGTAATGAGGCACTCTTTGACATTTTTAAGGGAGGGGAGTTCGTACATCAGATCGAGCATCATCTCTTCGAGAATCGCTCTTAGACCTCTGGCGCCCGTTTTTTGAGCATTTGCCTTTTTGGCCACCGCCAAACCATATTTAAGAAGATCTTCCGGCTGAACGGCTAAAAGGAGTTCTCCGACCTTCCGCTCGTCTTTCCCTTTGATATCTGCTCCGAATCCCATCATTTTTTTGTTATTCCGCTGTTCGATGATATTTTCGAGTCCGACAAACGCGCCGCCGCAGATAAACAGAATGTTGGTGGTATTGACCTGAATAAATTCCTGATGCGGATGTTTTCTCCCTCCCTGAGGAGGGACATTGGCGGTGGTCCCTTCGATCAGCTTGAGAAGCGCCTGCTGAACCCCTTCTCCCGAGACGTCGCGGGTAATGGAGGGGCTGTCGCTTTTCCGGCTGATTTTGTCGATTTCATCGATATAGACGATTCCCCGCTGGGTTTTTTCCACATCGTAGTCCGCGGCCTGCAGGAGTTTTAAAATAATGTTTTCGACATCTTCTCCGACATAACCCGCTTCGGTCAGCGTGGTGGCATCGGCAATGGTAAAAGGAACGTCGAGAATTCTGGCCAGCGTCTGGGCCAAAAGGGTTTTTCCTGTCCCGGTCGGCCCGATCATCAGGATGTTCCCCTTGTAAAGCTCCACATCATCGGGCTCATTTTTTGCGCTGATCCGTTTGTAATGGTTATGGACGGCAACGGACAATATTTTTTTAGCCCTGTCCTGTCCGATCACATACTGATCAAGAATCTTTTTTATTTCAGCCGGTTTGGGGAGTTTTGAGGAGACGGCTTCTTTACCTTCTTCCCATTCTTCCGCGATAATGTCATTACAGAGATCGATGCATTCGTCGCAGATGTACACGGTGGGGCCCGCGATCAGCTTTCTGACCTCTTCGCGCCCCTTGCCGCAGAATGAACATTTTAAGCCGTCGTCTGGTTTTTCCTGCTTTGCCATTACTAAACCTCGTCTTCCTTTTCCTTTGATTTTTTATCTTGCGGGGCTTTTTTAATCACTTCGTCGATCAAGCCATATTCTTGCGCCTGCGCTCCAGACAGGAAGAAATCTCTTTCTGTATCCATCTGGATTTTTTCCATCGGTTGCCCGGTATGTTTCACCAGGATTTCATTCAGCCGTTCCCGCATCTTCAGGATTTCTCTGGCATGGATTTCGATGTCTGTTGCCTGTCCCTGAAAACCGCCGAGGGGCTGGTGGATCATGATCCTTGAGTTCGGGAGAGAGAACCGTTTCCCTTTGGCTCCGGCGGCGAGAAGCACCGCTCCCATGCTGGCCGCCTGTCCGATACAGATGGTCGAAATGTCGGGACGGATATAATTCATGGTATCGTAAATCGCAAGCCCTGCCGTGACCAGCCCTCCGGGGCTGTTGACATAAAGGTTAATATCTTTTTTAGGGTCTTCGGCCTCCAAAAAAAGGAGCTGGGCAATAATTAAATTCGCAAAAACATCGTCGATAGGGGCCCCGATAAAAATAATCCGGTCTTTTAATAGGCGGGAGTAAATATCATAAGCGCGTTCTCCCCGGCTTGTCTGTTCAATTACCATCGGTACTAACATAGGGCTCTTTTTCTCCTTTTTGACGGTTTATTTATGGCCATTCTCAGGGCCTGTTATTCTTTTTTTCCCCTTCGGTTTCTTCAATCTGCGCTTTAGTCAAAAGAAACGACAGGGTCTTATCTTCAAGAAGCTTTGATTCGATCCCGCTCAAAGAGCCTTCTGCTTCAAAAATCTTTTTTTTGACCTCATCGACCGCCATCCGGTTTTCCCGCGCGATCAGTTGAAGCTCTCCTTCAAGCTCGTTCGGACTGACCGTGATATTTTCTTTTTGGGCGATGGAATAAAGAATCAGCGCCCCTTTGACCCGTTCACGGGCAATCGGTTCATATTTCTTTTGAATGGCTTCAATATCGAGCAGGCCTTCTTTTTTAACTTCTTCCACTTTTAACCCTTTGATGATTCTGACCAGTTCCCGGTTGACGAGGCTGGCAGGGAGTTCCATCTCATGGAGCCCGTTAAGGGATTTAATGATTTCATTTTTAAGGACAGACTCCCGCTCTTTATTAAAGCGGGAGACCAGTTCTTCTCTTAACTTGATTTTCAGGGTTTCTATCGACTCCATTCCGAGGTCTTTGGCGAATTCAGCGTCCAATTCGGGAAGGATTTTTTTCTTGATTTCACGGACCTGAACTTTAAAGAGCGCTTCTTTGCCGGTATTTTGCTCCGGTTTGATCCCTTCGGGGAGGGGGAGCTTAAACTCAACCTGGTCCCCTTTTTTTCTCCCTAAAAGATTTTCTTCGAATCCGGGGATCAAGGTTTTTTTTCCGATTTCGACCGGGTACCCCTCGGCTTTCCCCCCCTCCATCGGTTTTCCGTCAATAAATCCCTCGAAGTCAATCGTTACAAAATCTTTTTCAATAATGAGGTGGTCTGCGGGGACCAGTTCAAGCTGAGCCCCCATATCTCTTAAGGTATCAATGCTCCGTTCGACATTCTCATCGGTCACGGTTAATTTTTGAGCTTTCAACGGAAGGCCGGCGTAATCTTTCAGATCAAATTTGGGGCGGACTTCAACGGTGGCTTTAAACGAAAGGGGGGCATTCTTTTTTATGGCAATGTTTTCAATTTTAGGGTATTCGATGGGGTCAATCCCTGACTCCTCCACCGCCTTTTGGTAATAATCGGGAATCAGCTTCTTGAGGACGTCGTCTTCCACCTCATGATGATATTTGTTTTCTAAAAGAGAAAGAGGGGCTTTCCCTTTTCGAAATCCGGGAAGCCTGACGCTCCGGCTTAAATTCGAATAGGCGGTGGCAATCTCTTTGTTGACGATCTCTTCGGGGATTTCGACCGAGAGGGTTTTTTTAATAGGGGTAATTTCTTCTAAAGCATACTTCATATATTTTTATTCCTCAATTTTTCTTGATCCGAAAGGGAAAGAACGTTCCCTGGGGTGGTTAGACCTTGTGATGGATTCGGGAAAAGTGTTCTTAAATCAGGCGCCTTAACATTTTTATCCCTCAATTCGGGATTTCGTAAGTCCCTCATAATTTAGTATAGAATACCCCCAAAAGTCAATGTTTCTTAGCAGGTTTTAATCTGCCAGGAGGGGCCGATCCGGGTGCCGTTTGAGCCATCGGAAGGTTCAATTTCAACCAGATCTCCCCGTGAGATCTCCGAAAAACAGGCGTTGGCCTCGCTTTTTTCTCTGTTGACCCTGTAAAACCTGCGTCTCCCCTGTTCGTTGCATAAAAAAAACTCCATTTTCCCTTTAGAAACAATCGGTTGGCTGACGGCTCTCCACCTGATCGAGGGGTGAACCGGGAGCCGGGTGGGGGGTGACAGGATGAGAAAAGAGTACTTTAGGGTCTCTTTCCGGTTCCCGATTGCCTCATCCATCCGGTTGACCCACTCCGGAGGGATCCATTCCCGCTCCTGATGGCACCAATCCTTTTCGGACCCTCCCGGTTCCATGATAGGACAAGGACCCTGATGGAGGCAGGGGGCGATCACCGAGGCGATCTTCTGAGAGGCGGTAAGGTTTCTAAAGCTCAACAAATCTCTCGATGTTTTTCGAAGGGCCGGCTCGATAATCAAAAGGAATCCGTCGGGAGTCAGTTGATCGATTAAGCCTTTCGCCCATCCGGCCAGCGATTCAGTTGAATGGCCGGCCCGTTTGATTTCATTAAAAAGGTTTCCGGCAAGGATAAAATCAAATTTGGCTCCCCCTTCAACAGGTTTCATCTGGACTTTTTTCAGAGAAATTTGATAATTAAAAGAGATTTTTTTAGCGGCAAGAGAAGGTTCCAGGTGGCGGTAATACTGGTTGAAAAGAAGGGTGGAATAATAGAGTTGCCGGTGATCCTGGTCTACGGCCAGGTAATCAATCTCCCTCCCTTCAAAAAAGGGGAGCGGAAACCTGGAGCAAAAATCGAGGAGGCCGAGAGCCGAAGTTCCTGGCCCGGCGCCAAGGTCGAGCACTTTAAGGGGCCTCTTTTCATCATCCCCATCCCCCCGGGAGCCGGAGGGTTGGAGCTCCTTAATCTTAAAGAGGTCGAGAAGGAGGCAGGCAATCTTAAAAAAATTGGAGGGGAGAAAATAAGCCAGATAAGCCAGAGGATAATGGGGAGAAGTCAAGGTCGAGGCGATCGCGCTCTCCGGTGTCCGGTGGTTGAAAAGGTCTGAAAGTTTTGCCACTTCGGGGGAGATGGCCCGGATGAACTCTTTTTCCGTTTTTTGCCCCGATTCTTTGAGGCAAAGCTCTTTAATGATCTCGATGAAGGCTTCTGGAAATTGAAAATAGGGATGCACAATCACTACTATAAGCCAAACCGTGAGCATGATCAACCCTTGACCCGTTGCCGTCAGGTTTGATGGTCTCGTAAAAAGTCGTCATTCCCGCGAAAGCGGGAATCTAGGGAGCACATCACTACTTTAAAAAACTGGATTCCCGTTTGCACGGGAATGACAGAAAACCGCTTTTTCAGACTTTTTACGAGAGCATCAGGTTTGATTTAGAACAGGGATTCATATAAGATTATCAATATGGAAGATTTCTTTATTTCAGAGGTCAGTCCCGAAGAGATTAAAAAAGAAAAGGCAAAAGCCAGAGAACTCAGAGCTTCTCAATGGTGGAAACGGAAAAAAAGCGGCGGGATTTGCTATTATTGCCAGGGGAAATTCAAACCCGCCGACTTAACGATGGACCATATCGTTCCGATTTCCCGCGGGGGGAAAAATAATAAGGGGAACGTTGTTCCGGCCTGCAAGGAATGCAATTCAAAGAAAAAATATCACCTCCCCATCGAACTCCATTCTCTATAAATAACCCCTGATTTTAATACCTTTTTTTGAAGGAAATTCCCTCTTTTGTGGTATCCTGTATCTTCTTGCAGACTTGGAGGAGGCGGGTATGACTTTAGAAGATGAATTTGGCGATATCATCTTAAAAGCAAGGGCAGGTTTGGGCTTTTCGGTGAGTTTTGTCTCCGGAGAAACCGGCGTCGATAAAACCGGGATTACCCAGCTTGAAGCCCTGGCAAAACGGCCGACTGCGGAACAGGTGGAGGTTTTTGCCAAACTTCTCCATCTCAACTCCAAAAAATTAATGGATATCGCCTTTGATCGCTATTCTCCCGGGCCGGTCCCCCCGCGCTTTTCTCAAAACGTCCGGACCATTCTCGGGCATATCGGCAGTTACGAAGTGAAAGGGTATCTGGTGATCGACCCGTCGACACGCGACGCGGCAATGATTGATACGGCCTATAACCCTGAAAAGATGATAGAAACCCTTATCGATAACCGGCTGAACTTAACGGCGATTCTATTAACCCATACCCATCAGGACCATATGGGGGGATTGGATCAAATCTTGAAAAGGTTTAACGTTCCGGTTTATGTCAGCCGGGAAGAGGCGGGGCAATTAAAGGCTCTCCGGGATTCCGGCCGGGACAGGCTGATCAAAGAGGGAGAAACGATTTCTATCGGGAAATTAAGTCTGGAGGTCTTTCAGACCCCCGGGCATACTCCGGGCGGAACGGGATATGTCTGCCGCCGGCCCGGCGAGTCGTTTGGCTTTTTTGGCGATGCTATCTTTGCCGGGTCTCTCGGAAGAGCCTATTCCACCGCTTCTTATCCCGAGCTTATTCAATCGGTTAAAAACAAGGTGTTGACCCTTCCGGGTGAAACCGTTTTGTTTCCCGGCCACGGGCCCGCCACCACAGTCAACGAGGAAAGGGAACATAACCCTTTTTTTAATGAATGAGCCAACTGGAGGAATTAATATGATGACCGCCGATCAGAAAAGCAGAACGCATCTATCGACCGATATTATCGTTGTCGGAGGGGGAATCGCCGGGTTAATGCTGGCCCTCATCCTCGGCCGGATGGGGATCCGGGTTACCCTGGTTGAAAAAAACAGGGAGCTGATTGCCCATCAGAGGGGCGAGATCCTTCAGCCGAACGGATTAAAAATTCTTGAACAACTCGGTTTATTGGAAGAGATCCGGCCTCATAGCTATGAGGTCAATGTTTTCCACTTTTATCAGATGCGGGGCGATTTTTTATGCGATATCCGGTATGACCTTCTCCCGCCCCCTTATTCGTATGCCCTTGTGGCTTCCCCTTACCACCTGCAGGCCCTGCTGCTCCAAAAAGCGATGGAGACCGGATTTGTCAATATCCTCTGGGAAACGGAATTTCAAGAGTTGATCTGGTCCGGGAAAAAAGTCTGCGGGGTGATTGCCAAACAGCGGGAGGAGCGAATTACGCTTCAGGGAAAGATGGTGGCGGGAGGAGACGGAGGACGCTCTGCCGTCAGGTCGGCTTTAGGGATCGGGGCGGCTATTTATCAGTACCGGGACGGATATTTCACCGCCCGGCTGGAACGCCCGGCCGGTTTCAACAGGGATGCCCGGTATTATGTCGGAAACAGGAGGATTCTGGCCCTTTTCCCCGTTTCAAAATCAGACCTCTATCTCCTCTATTTAATACCCCGGAACCGGCAGGAGGCCTGGCGGAAAAGGGGGCTTGAGGCCTGGAAAAAAGAACTCCTTTCCATCGACCCGGTCATTGAAGAGCCCCTTAAAAAAATCGGCCTGGAAAATATTCATTACATGCCTGTTTTCAGGATCCGGGTAGACGCCTGGGTAGCCGACGGCGCCGCGTTGATCGGCGATGCCGCCCACAGCTTTAACCCCCATGTGGCCCAGGGACGGAACCAGGCGATGGAAGATGCGGTTGCGCTGGCAAAGGTCATCGAACTCTGTTTTAAAAATGGCGATTTCAGCAAAACCGCCTTAATGCCCTATCAGGAGACGCGGAAAAAATATGCGCTGATCTATGAAAAGCTGGGGGATGAACTGACGCTTTTCTGGAACTCGGGACTCAAACCCCTGGTCTGGATCAGAAACCGCGTTTTCCGACAGCTCCACAAGAAACCAAAACTGATGTATAAAATGTTAACCACGGTATCGGGGGTAAAGATCGACCTGTTTACCCTGCTCGACCGTTTTCGGGCTTTGGGGGTATGGCCCTGGCGGACTTAAAATGGATATCATGACGATCAATTTGCGTTTTCGGAATTCGGAAGATTTTGAAAACCATTGGGACGACCGGAAGCACCTGGTAGTCGGTCTGATCAATAAATACGCTCCGACCGTGATCGGGACCCAGGAGGGGTACAAAGACCAGCTCGATGATATCGCCAGGATGGTCCCCGGGTACGCTTACCTCGACTCGCAGAAACTGGTCAGTATTCAAAGGCAATGCCCGACGATTTTTTACCGGCGCGATCTCCTCACGCCGGAAAAAGCGGGGAATTTCTGGCTATCCGAAACCCCCGGGCTTCCCGATACCAAAAGCTGGGACACCGCTTTTCCCCGGTTGGTCACCCACGCCCTTTTCAGGATAAAAGAAACCGATCAAAGTTTTTATTTTTTTAATACCCATTTTGACCATCGGTCGGCCTGGGCCAGGCGAGAAAGCGCCTTTCTACTCCTGAAAAAAATTAAAGAAATTAATCCCGATGGCCTTCCCGCCATGATTGTCGGCGATTTTAACATGGGGCCCGATTCGATGGAGCATGAACTTCTTACCGGAAAGATCGAAATTGACGAGGTCAAGGGATGGCTCCATAATGCCTGGGAAAAATGCGGCATGCCAAAAGAAGGGGCTGAAACCTATCATGGATTTACCGGAGTCCCCAAATATGCCCAGATGGACTGGATCCTGGCGACGTCGCATTTTCGTTTTATAGACATTCAAAAAAATGAGGACAACAAGGATGGAAAATACCCCTCGGATCATTTTCCCGTGTCGGCCAGACTGGTTCTCCCTTTCATGGCCAGCAGAAAAAGGCCGGAAAGAAAATAGGTCCCGCAGAGTTGAATGGAGAGGGGGGAGGGGTCGACCCAGGGGAGGAAGATTCTCCCGTTAGCAAAAGGGGAGTGGATCACGCCAAAGAGGGAGAAAACCCCTCCTGCCATTAAAAAGAGAGCCCCTTTTTGAAACTGGTGGTCGATGATATCACTGAGCGCCGACGCCCAGATTAAAGAGGTAATAATAAATCCGTTGGATAAGACCAGCAACGCCCCGTAAGTCGCCGCCGATTCCCCTTTCAAATTTTCGCCGCTTAACCCCGCGCCCCCCAACAGAGCGTTGACTTCAATGAGCACCAGAGTTGCCAGAACAGGGGCAAAAGCGATCGCCATGGCTTTATAATGCCGGGCCGGAGTGGCGATAAAAGATTGAGCGGTAATTTCAAGACCGATAAAAACCAGAATCGGCGCAACGGCCGTTTCGGGAATCAGGTTCACGATGTACCCCAGATATCCGAGCATCCCCCCCAGACCGATAAAAAATCCCGCTCCGAGCGTATAACCGGCCCCTGCGCCCATCCCTTTGTACGCCGGATGGCCGATATAAGGGGTTGTTTGAACGACGCCGCCGCATAACCCTGAGAGTAAAGTCGCGATGCCGTCGGTTAAAAGGATCCGGTTAGCGGGATAGTCGTCTCCTGAGGCCGAGGCGCTTTCGGTCACATCAATGCCCCCGACGATCACCATTAAGGCAAAGGGGAGCGCCAGAGGGAGATAATGGATGGACTCCGAAAGGCCTTCTAAAAATGTGCCGGAGGGAAAGGGAAAAGCGAAGCTCCAGAAATTTTCATGAGAATGAATCTCCGGGGGGTAATATCCGGCGGCGGTCAAAAGATAAAAAAGGACCGACCCGGTAAATATTCCGGCAAATGCCCCGGGAATATTCAAAGGAAACCGGACTTTTCCGACAATCGTGACTAAAATGATGGCCAGAGAGATAAAACCGACCAGAGGCTGATGAAAGATTTTAAGCATCGGAAAAAAGGCAATTAAAGATAAGGCAATCGCGGTGATCGGGCCGAGGAGCCCGGCTCTGGGGACCCAGTGTCTGATTCTTTCCCCCGCAAAGGAGAAGGCAATTTTAAACAGGCCGATTAAAACGATAATCGCCATGGAGACTTTCCAGGCGAGAGCGGCGTCATGGAGGAGAAGAAAAGCGGGGCCGATAATCCCGAAAGTAAAAGCAAATAAAGAGGGGGTGTCGATTCCCAGCGGCATCGCGGTAATGTCGGATCGTCCGGTTTTTATGGCCAGGCGGATGGCCATGATGGAAAAGACCAGATCGCCGAATAATACCCCCATGACCGACCCGGGGATCATTTTAAAAAAAACAATCTCTTTGGGGTATCCGAAAATTCCGACGAGAATCCCCGACATGAGGATCAGCTGGGTGACATTGTCGAGCATCAGACCGAAAAAGGCATTGATATCCCCTGGCCTGAGGAGAAACCGGCGATAAAAGGAGGAGGAGATTTCAGGCATCAGGGAATTTTTTCTTCCCCTTTTGGTAGGCATCGACCACGGACCAGAGAGATATTCCCAACAAGGCGATGACAAGGAATAAAAAAGGGCCGGTATGGGCTAAAGGTTTGCCGGCAGAAAAGGCCGACATCGGGATATTTCGCCGGAGTTCGGCTCCCAGAATCATGGCGGCCGCAATAAACAGGGCGCCTTTCAGCCATTCACGGTTGTAAAACTGACCCGCGCCCGGCATCAGCCCGGAAAGAAGCGCCGCAGAAATATATTTTTTCATGATGCCCCCTTCATATTAGATTAGACAGGATGTTTTTTTAAAGTATACGATTTTTAAAAAAATAATCAAGAGGCTCCAATTAAGGAGTATAGGGGAATTAAGGTGTTAACGCCGGTTCAGTTTTTGAGGGATTTCAAATTGTAAACAGACTGATGAAGAAACCTTGTCCACTCCGCTTACATAAATCCACTATCATTACCTATTTTTTATGTTTCTAATTCTAATATTGACTACGCTGCTTTTTTTGCAGCTTTTTCCAGCAATTCATGAATGAGCGTTTGATACGGTTTATCCTGATTCTCCGCCAATCGGCGAATTTGCGCTAATAATAGCGGATCAATCCGGATTGCGATGAGCTGTTTTGAATTTCCTTTCTTAGGCCGTCCAACCCGCCGCGCCCGCTTTAGTTCCCCTTCTGTCGATTCCGGAATATCCGAAAAATCTATCCGGCTATCCGGAATATGCTTTGCGTTCTTTGCGACTCGCCTGACGGGCGCTGATGACGCGGATTGTTTCTTTGCCATTTTTCATCCTCCGAACCGTATATACAACGAGTAAGACCCGTTTTTCAATAGAACTTCCAAGTCGTTTGAATCTCTTTTCACTCTGTGAATGATCGATATCTTCCCAATCTAAAGCTTCCGGATCGCTAAATACTGTTGCTGTCTCCTCAAATGAAACACCATGTTTCTCATAGTTGCTGATCGCTTTTTGAGCATCCCAGGAGAACATAATTATGTATATACACTAATTAAATCATACTGTCAAATCCCAGGAAGAGGCTTGTTCAGGAAGAGGCTCCAAAAGGAGTATGGGGGAATTAAGGTGTTAACGCCGGTTCAGTTCTTGAGGGATTTCAAATTGTAAACAGACTGATGAAGAAACCTTTTCGGATGTAAATTAATTTAGGGAGAGCCTCTACTTCCCGGATGTTAATGATGTTAATATTGATGCATGCATTCGTAGAAAATCTGAAACACCTGTTTTGTCATTCTGAGCAAAGCGAAGAATCCAAGAAAATTGTAATCACTTGTTCCTCATGAGCAGCTCAAGAAATTTTTCCAGCAAATGATTTGAATGCCCGATGGTATAAAGTCCTGGATTCATATTTGATCGAATTAACAGCCGGGTTTATGCCAGGCAACATTTTTTGTATTTTTTGCCGCTGCCACAAGGGCAGAAGTCGTTTCGGCCAATCTTTGGCGCAGTTTTAATTTCAGAATAATCTTTATCCTCCTCCTTCCATCGCTCCCGCCGTTTTTGGATCTCGTCCGCATTGTAAAAAGAAAGCCAGTCTTTTTGGTACTTGAAGAGTTCATTTTCTTTTTCTGAAAAGGCCTCCTCAACCTCCTTCTCATAAAAGCATGCCAGGTAATCCTCATCTTCTGATTTTAACCATTCTTCTTCTCTTCCGAATGCCATCAAATCTTCTCGATATTCATTCCGGCGGAAATTCATGAGTACACAACCCGCTTCTGAACGAACATCCCTTTCTTCCAGTTCATTGACGAGAATCGAATGGATAAACGGAAATACTTCTTTTTCGATTTCCGGATGTTTAATGGTGAGAGCTGCCAGACAATCCATCGCTACCGACCGGGTGTACCAATCGGATGTAATATCACTGGCAATCAATTTTAGAAGGCTCTGCGCGATGGGTTCAGAGTTTCTAAAAATCGAGGGCAAATCTTCGGTAATCCATTCGTTTTGGTGGACAGACGCCGAACGGAGGGCTCGCGCAAGCGGAAGAATGGTTTCTTCTCCTCCTATGGCGCCGAGAATATAGACGGCATGGATAACCGCCCATTGTTTAGAAGAGTCTCCAGTCCAGTAGAATTCTACACAGATAATACCGGCCAGAGGCGCGATCATGCTGCGGCCTCTCCGTAGAAATTCGTCCACAACCATCCGTGGAAGGCGATCTTCCTCCGTAAAAAGAAGATCCAATAATCTTTCATCGTCAAGCAATTGATAGTTTGTCATAAATTAAAATGCTCAGTAAGAGTGAAATGATTGGATTGCCCTATAATTATATATTTTTTCGGTTAAAAGCAAGAAGGGGTTACAAATTTCGTGAAATAGATGGGTTTAATGACAAAATAAAATTCTACCAAATTTTGTTTATATTATAATATAATATTACTAGGTAAATTTTTATGTTCTTGTTACCAAATGGAGTGATGA
>JACQBY010000056.1 GCA_016201875.1 Nitrospirota bacterium | reverse complement strand
CTGGTAGGAGAGGGTATTCTCCGCCAGTTTGGCCATTTCATTTTCACTGTTGATATTATTCCCGTCCAATCTGACAGAGGGTGCGGATAACGGAGAGGGTTCGATCGACTGACCCGGAGAGACAACCCCGAAATGCGATGGATGAGAGTGGATAAGCGTTAACGCTTTAGAAGGGCCCGAAAGCTTTTTTAGGGTTTCTTTAAAATCTATTTCATTCCCCTTGAATCCGGGGGTGTCCTGATTCGCGATATTCGAGCTGATGACCTGAGCCCTTTCTCCCCGGATATCGAGCGTTTTTTCAAGCAGGTTGATTGTTTCACCGAAAATATTCATAAACCGCTCCTATTTTTAAACTTGGGGCCCTTGCGGTTTTGCTTCGCAAAATCTTCCGATGCCCCAAACCCGCTCTCGGCCTGGCTAAGCCAGTGCCTCGTTTACCTTTTATCTTTAATTAAATTCTTCCTTATTAGATAAGCAAAAGTTGTGCCAATATAAATTTGATGGTTTCGTGAAAAGTTGTCATTCCCGGCCCTCGAAGCTTGTCCCCGCATGATTAAAGCGGGGAGCGGGAATCTAGGGAGTACATAACTATTTGAAAAAACTGGATTCCCGTTTGCACGGGAATGACAGAAAACCGCTTTTTCAGACTTTGTACGAGACCATCATTCATTTTTTCTGTCACAACCGTGTCAATTTTTCCCGATGAGGAATATTTTGCCTGGCTTATATCTCCTTTACCTCATTGGGCCGGTCCCGGTATTCATTTAATTTGTTCCTCAGCGTCCTGATGCTGATTCCGAGAAGTTTGGCGGCATGGGTCCGGTTTGCCTTTGTTTTTTCCAATGTCTCGAAAATGAGTGTGCGTTCCGCTTCCCAGACCGTTCCTGTCAAGTTGGAAGAGCAAGGTTGATTTTCTGATTTTTCTTCGTCAAACATCAAATGTTGGGGGAGGATGACGCCGTTTTCCGACAGGAGAACCGCCCGCTCCATCACATTTTCCAGCTCCCTGACATTCCCCTGCCATTTTCTTGAAGTTAATATCGAGAGGGTTTCCGGTGAAAGCTGGAGGACCGGCTTCTGATATTTAGCGCTTCCTCTGCGAAGAAAATAGTTTGATAACAGGGGAATATCGGTAATCCTGTTCCTTAACGGAGGGAGCCTTAGAGGAAAAACATTCAACCGGTAATACAGATCCTCCCGGAAACGTCCCGCTTTAACTTCTTCCCAGAGAGACCGGTTTGTCGTGGCAATCACCCGGATATCAAGCGCCACCGGGGCCCGTCCTCCCAATAGATCGACTTCACGCTCCTGAATAACCCTTAACAATTTTGCCTGCAGGGCAAGGGGCATTTCCCCGACCTCATCGAGCAGGAGAGTCCCCGAATGAGCCTGCTCAAACTTTCCAGTTTTTCTTGACAGAGCGCCTGTAAAGGCTCCTTTTTCATAACCAAAAAGTTCGCTTTCCAGAAGCCCTTCCGGAACGGCGGCGCAGTTAATCGCGATAAAAGGATGTATTGCACGGGGGCTCTGATGATGAATGAGCCTGGCAAACAGCTCTTTTCCGGTGCCGCTTTCTCCCTCGATCAAAATGGTCGCCTGGCTTGCGGCGACGACTTCCGCCAGTTTAAGAAGTTTCAACATCGCGGGGTCCTGCGTCGCTATCGGTTTTTTAAGTTCATCTTTCTGTGCCGGAGGATAAGAAAAGAGCGAAGATTTCATGGCGCGATGCACAGCCGAAATAAGAGAAGAAGGGGAGAAAGGCTTAACCAGATAGTCAAAAACTCCGCCTCTCATCGCTTCAACAGCGGAATCGATCGTTCCATGGCCGGAGATCAGGATAACCGGAATATTTAATTTTAAATCGGTTAAAGCCTCAAAGAACTCAAGGCCTGTTTTTCCGGGCATTCTGACATCACTGATAATGACTCCAGGCGGGTTTTCTTTGCACAGGGCCAGAGCGTTATCGGCATCGGAAACGGCAGAAACAGAATATCCCGCCTGCTTTAAGGTTTCGAATACTGCTAACCGGACTCCGGGGTCATCATCCAGAACTAAAACCATTTTGTCATAAACATCTGGCATGTTTACTCTTTTTTTACTCCTGTTTTCATTTCCAGTTCGGCCATCTTTTTGTTTGAATACTTTTTAATGATCTCGTTATCCGAATGGCCTGATAATTCAATTAAAAGGCTCTTTTCTTTATCAAACCATTTGAGCGCTTCGTAGGTTTGGGCCAGTCTCAGCTTTGTCCAGTCTGGCTGCGCGGGATTCTCCTGACTGAGACTCTTCACAAAAACTTCGGCGGCCTTTTCATATTCTCCCATCCGATAGTAGTCTTCTCCAAGATCGCTCAAGATTTTTGAGTTGTTCTTTGGACTCGACGTCATAAGAGAGAGATAAATTTTAACGGCTTCTGCCGGATGAGATTGTTTTTCATAAACTCCTGCAAGCTTGGAGAAAATGCGCCCCCTGTCTGAATGACCGGGAAAAAGCGACAACCATTTTTTGTATTCCTCTTCGGCGGAAGAATACTTATTCTGAAAGGAGTAAATATCTCCCAACTGCTCTATGGCCAGAGGAAAATAGGAGCTCTTTGGAAAGGCAGTCATCAGTAACTCTAACTTTCGTCTGGCTTTATCATACTGCTTTTCTTCAAAAAGAGAATCCGCATAAAGGAATAATGGCTCTTCTCCGTCGGATCTTGTTGTAAAAAGAGTCGATGGAATCGCCTCATAAAGCTCAATCGATTTCGAAAAAAGACCCATTTGAGAATGCGCAATAGCGATATCCATGCCGACTGTTCCTCTCATCACGTTTTCCGGAAAAATGGAGGGAAAGGAATAATAAATTTCGGCGATGTTCATCGGGTTTAACTCTTTCTTCTCTTTTTTGATCAGCGATGAAACGGTTTCGATAAACACCCTTTTCATCTCCTTCGTCAGGGGTGAAGCGGGAGAGAGAAGAATGATCTGACCCTCTATCTCGAGGGAAACAGGATATATTCCAATATCTTTCATCTGCTCAGCCTCTATAAAAAGGAAAAAAGGGAGTGCTATCGAAGAAGAGGGCTCTTTCAAAATCGAAGAGACGGTTTTCCCGATTTCTCTCACAAGCGGCGAATGAAAAGAAACAGGTGGAGATTTCTTATCCGAACGAGACCTGATTTCGCTTATTTTGTCCATGAAACGGGTCAGATTTTCCGCAACCGGTTCGGAATAGGGGGCAAGGGCAAGGTCTTTCAGGCTGGAAGTTTCTTTTTCATTTCCCCCGGCCCAAGAAATATTATCAAGTCTTGCAAAAGCGGTGAGAGCATAAGGGTCACGCGGAAAGATATTAATATACCTGATAAAGAGTTCCTATGATTTTTTAAATTCGCGGTACTGGTAAGAGGTTTCCGCATAATGGAAAAGATAAATGGAACGGGCGCCTAAATAATCCGGAAACCGGTTATCCGTTTCTTCATAACTTTTGTAGGCATCTTCATATTGCCCCAGATGAAATAGAGATTCCGCAAGACCTGCTAAAATACCGGGCTGGTCATTCAGTGGAGCTTTATCGATATTTAAATGGAGCTGGATGTAATGGGGCAGGGCTTCTTTCCACTTTCCCCAGGTTGAGTAGGTTTGCGCAATACCTGTTTTCGCTTTTAGCGCATAAGGATGGCCGGGATATCTTGAAACGATTCTTTTAAAACTCCCTATGGCCTCGTAATAAAGTTTTCGCTTTGCATAAATATTTCCGATTTTCCATAATGCCGTGACGGTATAGGGTGACTTCGGGTAATGAATCATCGCTTCATTGAACGACGAGAGAGCCTGTTGCGCTTCCTGATCCTCCCCATCTTTCGAAACCTGCATATAAAGGTCTCCTTCGAGGAAGGCCGCGAATTCTGCTTCTTTGCCGGTCAGGTGTGATTGAATGATTTTCAGATCGCGGAGTGCCGTCTGAAATTCTTTGGCCTGGTAGGAGGTCAGAACGGTTTTTAAGGAGCTTTGCGAAGTTTTTTGATCTCCGGGATCAAATAGAACAAGGCTTTCTTTGATCTGATCTTCATCCTGGAGCCGGGGTTCCGGATTTTCTCTGGAAATGGAAGAGGGAGCAAGCTCCTCCTTGAGTGACGCACTTTCACTCATAGCGTCAGCGGTTTGAGGAATCGCTGCCACACCGAAAAACAATAGCAAGAGTAGAATATTTTTATAAAAAAACATAGATGTGAAAAGTTAAAAGCAAGAACTGAGCCAGATTTAAATATTAGGAAAAAGATTCTGTTTTTCAATTAACACTACAGCGGCACTTTTTCGTCATTCCCGAATGTCTCTATCGGGAATCCATGTGTTTTCAAGAAAATACGTAAGCAAAGTCACTGGATTCCGGCTTAAAACATGCCGGAATGACGGATAAATGGGCATATTTGTAAAAAATCCGCTGTAGTATTAATTACACTTTGTAAACGGAAACGGATCGCAGGGGTTTGTCATTTAATTGACACGGAAGAGTCAAAGAACAGACGACTCAGGAGTATAGGGGATTTTCAGCACAAGATTGCGCTCTAAGCAATAGGAGGAGTTATTTCTTTTGAATCTCTCTCCATTCGTTTGAGTCTTTCAACCAGGGTTGTCCGGTTTAGCTGAAGGAGCTGCGCCGCTTTGTTTTTGATGCCGTTGGCTTTTGTGAGCGCTTGATGGAGCAGATGGGTCTCAAACTCGGTCACAACCTTAGAAAAGTTGATTCCCTCTTCAGGGAATTGAAAGTGGGAAAGATAAATTGAAGATTCCTCTTCTCTATATTTTTCGGGAAGGTCGTCAATGGTGATTTGACCTTCCGGTTTCAGAGTGATTAAACGTTCAACCAGGTTTTCGAGTTCTCTGATATTGCCGGGCCAGGGATATTCCAGAAGGAGTTTCCGGGCGTCAGGTGAAATATCCTGAATGCTCCTCCCATGTTTTTCTTTGAATTTTCTCATAAAATGATCAATGAGAAGGAGAATATCTTCTTTATGCTCCCTTAAAGGGGGCACTAAAATGGGAATAACGTTCAGCCGGTAAAAAAGATCTTTTCTGAATCTTTTTTCCCGGACCGCTTCTTCCAGGTCTTGATTTGTTGCCGCGATAATCCGGACATCGACATGAATCGATTTTGTTCCTCCCACTCTCTCAAATTCACGTTCCTGGAGGACCCTTAAAAGCTTCACCTGAAGCGGGAGGGGCATTTCGCTGATCTCATCCAGAAACAATGTTCCTCCGTGGGCCAACTCAAACCGGCCGAGCCTCGATGATGTGGCGCCTGTAAATGCTCCCTTTTCGTGCCCGAAGAGTTCGCTTTCAAGAAGAGATTCTGGAATAGCGCCGCAATTAATTGGAACGAGGGGTTTTTCACGCCTGGGGCTGTTAAAATGAATGGTTTTGGCGATGACCTCCTTTCCGGTTCCGCTTTCGCCCTGAATGAGAATAGTGGAGCCACTGCTGGTTACCTTTTCTATCATCTCAAAGACTTTTTGCATGGCATGACCGTTTCCAACCATGTTTTCGAAGCGGTATTTTTCTTGAACGGTCTTTTTCAACATCTGATGTTCGTGTTTCAACTGGTAATAATCTAGCGCCTTCCTGATCAGGACCAGGACAAGATCCTTTTGAAACGGCTTGGAGACGAACTCGAACGCTCCTGCTTTCATGGCGTCTACCGCGGATTCGATGGTGCCAAAACCGGTTAAGAGAACAATAACCGCTTCGGAGTCAATTTTTCGGAGTGATTTAAGAACTTCGAGGCCGTTTATGCCAGGGAGGTAAAGATCGACCAGATAGAGATGAAAAAGGGAGGACTTTGCAAGTTCGAGAGCGTCCAGTCCGTTGGAAGTTACTTCGGTCTGATAGCCTGAAGTGCTGAGAAGCTCGACAAGCATTTTGCTGACCGAGGCGTCGTCTTCTACAATTAGAATCCTGGGTTCAAACATCATGCCTCAGGGAATTTATTAGAGTGATATCGAACTTGGGGATAAGTATGTTTATAAACTTATCAAATTGCACCAAGAGTGTCAATAAAATGTCGTTGTTGTGTCATGGTTTTGTCAAACTGCCCTGAGAAGAATATGCATGACCCTGACTTTACCAATATGGCTTATGTCGCAAGTTCGATACTCCTTCATTAGAACTTCCAGATGTTTCAGTCAACGAATTTTTGGATGGCATGAGAAATGCATTATTAAACATTAAGAGTCCGTTGACTAATAAATATTTTGTGTTAATAATTTAAAAAGGACCGGTAACTTAAGCCCTGGGGGAGATGATATGGGGGAACAAGAAGAAATCTTAAATGAGTTTTTGGTGGAATGTTCCGAGGGGTTAGGCAAGTTGGACCAGGAATTTGTGAAGCTTGAAAAGGATCCCGGAAATGCCGACCTGCTCCGAAGCGCCTTCAGGGTGATTCATACCATTAAGGGAACCTGTGGTTTTCTTGGCCTGACCAAGCTCGAAAATGTGGCTCACGCGGCTGAAAACGTCCTCTCGAGGATGAGGGAAGGGAAGATGCCGGTAACTTCGGATCGGATCACGGTTCTTCTCGAAGCGGTCGACGCGATCAAAGAAATTCTGGCCAGTATCGAATCCACCAATAAGGAGCCTGAAAAAAACTACAATGCTGTTCGTGAAAACCTGGATGCCCTGCTTGGCCTTGAATCGGAGCCTTCCATTGGAGAATCAAGTCCAAAAAATCAAGAGACCGGACCCGCTCCCGAATCGAAGGAACATGTAAAAGAACCTGCAGAGGCCCGTACCGAAGGAGACACCGCGGGCGCGGGAGTCCCATCTGCCGAAACACGTGGTTCTGGCCCTGTTGCATCGGAAAATCAAGTCCGAACGGCGGCCGAGTCGTCTATCCGGGTGGATATAAGCCTGTTGGATAATTTAATGAACCTGGTGGGAGAACTGGTACTCGCGCGTAATCAGCTTTTGATGAGGGTCCGCCAGAGGGACGACGCGCTTGATAATGCCACGGCCCAGCGAATGAACCTGGTGACAACCGAGCTTCAGGATACCGTAATGAAAACCAGGTTACAGCCGATCCGGAATGTCTGGGATAAATTTCCACGCGTGGTGCGCGATCTGTCCAAAACGGGAAACAAAGAGGTGGAACTGGTCATGGAAGGGGCCGAAACCGAACTTGACCGGACCCTTCTGGAGGCCATAAAAGACCCGCTGACACATATTGTCCGGAATGCTGTTGACCATGGTTTTGAGGCTCCGGAGGCCCGGAAAGCGAAAGGAAAACCGGCCAAAGGGGTTCTCTTTCTTAAGGCCTTTCACGAGGGGGGCCAGATCAACATCGAGATTACCGACGACGGGGCCGGTATTGATGTGGAAAAAGTAAAAAGGAAGGCGGCCGAAAAAGGGCTCCTGTCGGCTGACGCCGTAAGCCGTCTTTCGGAGCGCGAGGCGCTCGCCCTGGTTTTTCTTCCCGGACTGTCGACTGCCGAGAAAGTGACAAACGTTTCCGGCCGCGGCGTCGGAATGGATGTGGTCCGGACGAATATCGAAAAAATCGGGGGAACGGTTGAAATTTCCAGCAGGGTCGGGCAGGGGACGACCCTCTGGATCAAAATTCCATTAACCCTTGCGATTATTCCGGCGCTGATGGTGAAAGGCGGCGGGGAGCTGTTTGCCATTCCCCAGGCAAGCCTTCTGGAACTGGTTCGTGTGGATGAAGATTCCGTGGGGCGGATCGAGATGATCCATGAGGCTGAGTTCTACCGGCTCAGAGGAACACTCCTTCCCCTCCTTCGATTAAAACATGTTTTACGAATTTCCGGAGAGAAGAAATCCGGCGGCGGTGAAAATATCGTTGTTTTGGCAACCGGAAAACAGTCTTTTGGACTGGTGGTCGATGAGGTCATCGACAGCCAGGAAATCGTCGTAAAACCTCTTGGACGGCAGTTAAAATGGCTCTCCGTATTTGCCGGCGCAACCATCCTGGGTGATGGAAAAGTCGCCCTGATATTGGATGTGACCGGTATTGCCAAAAAAGGGGGACTCGTCCAGTCCGGTGTGGAAGACAGGGATTTACAAGGCCAGGAAGACCTTTCGGAATCGGCCGAAGGCGAACGGCAGAGCCTCCTGGTCTTTAATGTTTCCGGGCACAACCGGTTTACCATTCCACTTTCTCTTGTGGCCCGGCTCGAAGAATTCGATCCCGCCAGGATTGAAAAAACAGTCGGCGGAGAAGTGGTTCAGTACCGGGAAGGGTTGCTCCCGCTGATCAGCCTGGCCGGTCTTTTGGGAGAAACTCCGGCACCGAGGACAGAGGGAACGGTCCCCGTGGTGGTCTTCTCAGACGACCAGAAGAGCGTCGGTCTGGTTGTGGGGCAGATTCTCGATATTGTCGATGAGCGGATCAAAATCCATCGTGCGGCAAACAGGAAGGCTGGAGTCAGCGGGTCGGTGGTCATTCAGGGGAAAACCGTCGACCTTCTCGACATCTATCAAATTATCGAGTTGGCCATTCCGGGATGGCATAAGGGCAACAAGGGGGAGAAATCGTTGACCGGGGGGGGGCGTATCCTCCTGGTAGAGGATTCCGGCTTCTTCCGAAGTCAGCTCAGGCCGTCCCTTGAAATGGAGGGTTATGAGGTCATCGAAACGGAAGATGGAGAAGAGGCGTTGAGCTATCTGGGGACTCAACAGGTCGATCTTGTGGTGTCCGATATTGAAATGCCTCGTATGGACGGCCTTGAGCTTGCAAAGCGGATTAGAAGTCAGTCGAAATATGAAAGTCTTCCGATTATTGCCCTGACCTCTCTGGCCTCCGACTCGGACCGGGCACGAGGAAAAAATGCCGGGTTTACGGAGTATCTGATCAAATTTGACCGCGATACGGTCCTGGAGGCAGTAAAGCGCTGTCTGGCAGGAGGGCCGGTCATATCCGCTCAAAATAAAGGAGGCTCAAATGGCTGAAGGTTTTTCAACCGATTATCAAAAATCGAGCCGTGGAGGCGGGGATCGGCGCCAACAACGGGGCAAGTCTGCTGGAAGGAATGAACGCCGGGCCTCTACAGCCGACCGGCGCCATGCCAACAACAGGCAGTATGCCACCTTTTTTCTCGGAGATCACTTCTTCGGCGTTGGCGCTCTAACGGTTCAGGAGATTCTCATTCCCCAGCAGATGACAGCTGTCCCGCTGGCCCCTTCGGTTATTGCGGGACTGATCAACCTTCGGGGAGAAATTGTTACGGTGATGGATCTGCGTACACGTCTTGGATTTCCGCCCCGGCCGGAAGGGTTGCAAATCATGAGTGTCGTGGTCCGTACGGCCGACGGACTGATCACGCTGTTGGTAGACCAGATCGGAGATGTCATTGAGGTCCGGCCGGACCTTTTCGAACCTCCGCCAAAAACTCTGAACGATGAACTCCTCTCCGTGGTGGAGGGGGTATACAAACTGCAAGATAAAATCCTTCTCGTGCTTAACAGCGAATCGGTTGCCCAGGTACCCGGGTCGACGGTGCGCATCATGGAGAAAGTGGGAAGTTCAACGATAAAAGATAAAAACAACCCCGATATCGCTTAAACCGCGATTTCGACAATCCCTCAAAGGGAAATGAAAGGAAAAATTAATGGAGACCACAGCAAATCAGCAGGAAATGTTAAAACGCGCAATCGAAGCTCTCGGTCTGGATAGCCGTGAGAAGGTTCAGGAACGAAAGGACTTTCTCCAGTTGACCAAAGAGGATGAGGACCGGATCAAGGAAGCTATTCCCGCGGTCAGCAAACATTCGGATGCCATCATCGATAAGATCTACGAACACCTGCAAAAGTTTGGCGGAACGGGGAGATTTCTTCCCGACGATGCGACCATCCGCCGCCTGAAAGGAACCCAAAAGATCTATTTCAACCAGATGATGGAAGGACCTATTGATACAAAGTATGTCGAAAATCGGGTTAAAATCGGGCTGGCCCATGTGCGGGTTGACTTAAAACCCCAGTGGTATATCGGGACCTACAATCTCTACCTGAGACTTGTGACGGAAGCTGTATTTAAAGAAATGGGAGGAGGCGCCTCGCGCAAGAAGGGCGCAAAATCCGGTGCGGATCTCGCTTTGACCCTGCAATCCCTTATGAAGGTCATGTTTTTTGACATGAGCCTCGCGATTGATTCGTACATCGGACGCCTCATGAGCGAGCTGGCGGACGAACGCGACATGCTTCACAAAGCTCTGGGACGCGTCACCGAGTCGTCCCACCACCTGGCCTCAGCCTCCGAAGAACTTTCGGCCTCCAGCCAGCAGATGAGCGCTAATCTGGAAGAGACCACAAGGCAGGTGGGCGTTGTTTCGGCGGCCAGCGAACAGACCAACCGGAATGTGCAGACGGTTGCCGCGGCGGCTGAAGAGATGTCGGTCACCATTAAAGAGATATCAAAGAATGTTCAAGAGGCGACGAGAATCACCAATCTGGCCGTAAAAGAGGCCGGATCGGCGAATGCCATTGTTTCGAAACTGGGCGATTCAAGCTCCGAAATAGGAAAGGTGGTCAAAGTCATTACATCCATTGCCCAGCAGACCAATCTGCTGGCGCTGAACGCGACGATCGAAGCGGCCCGGGCCGGCGAAGCTGGAAAAGGGTTTGCCGTGGTGGCCAACGAGGTGAAGGAACTGGCAAAACAGACGGCCATCGCCACCGAAGAGATCAGCAAAAAGATTGAATTGATCCAATCGGATACCAAAGGGGCGGTCTCGGCTATTTCAGAAATAGGCAAGGTCATTGCTCAGATCAATGAGATTTCCACGAGCATCGCGGGCGCCATGGAAGAACAGACGGCTACCACAGGCGAGATCACGCGGAGCGTCTCCGAAGCGGCGAAAGGAACCAGCGAGGTTGTCCAGAATATCTCCGGCGTGGCCATCGCATCAAAGAGTACGTCCGAAGGATCGGCTAATATTTTTGCGGCTTCGAAGAGCCTTTCAAAAATGGCCGCGGAACTCGAAGCGTTCGTGAGTGAAATCAAAAATACCGGAAAGAAATAGGAATAAACTCCGGAAGGGAAGGACCCTGTTGCCTTGAAGCCGATACGTATTCTCATCGTGGACGACTCGGCGGTGATCCGCCGCCTGATCTCGGATGTTTTATCCGGAGACCCGGATCTGGAGGTGGTCGACACCGCGCCCAACGGCAAAAT
>JACQBY010000040.1 GCA_016201875.1 Nitrospirota bacterium | reverse complement strand
ACATTTTTCAAAGGAAAAGATCAAAGCCGGGCCGATGAGCCTCTGGCGGTATATTGACCTTCTTCCGGTCGAGGGAGAAGCCACCATCGGCCGGCATGCCGGAATGACCCCGCTGATCGAGGCAAAAAATCTTGGCGCTTACCTGGGGCTCGACCATCTTTATATTAAAAACGATACGGTCAACCACCCTACCCTCTCTTTTAAAGACCGCGTGGTGGCTGTCGCCCTGACCCGGGCAAAGGAACTCGGCTTCGACACCGTCGCCTGCGCCTCGACAGGGAACCTGGCCAATTCCGTTTCGGCCCATGCGGCAGAAGGAAAATTCAAGGGATACGTTTTTATACCCTACGACCTTGAAGCCGCAAAAATTCTCGGGAACCTCATTTATGCCCCGACGGTGATCGCAGTCAAAGGGAACTATGACGATGTGAACCGGCTGTGCAGTGAAATTGCGAGTGAATATCCCTGGGCTTTCGTCAACATCAATATCCGCCCTTATTATTCGGAAGGTTCAAAAACACTCGCCTTCGAAACGGTTGAACAGCTCGGGTGGAACGCCCCCGACCAGGTGGTTGTCCCCATCGCTTCAGGCTCCCTTTTAACCAAGATTTCGAAAGGCCTCCATGAATTTGAAAAAATGGAGATCGTCGGCAAGGTCAAAACCCGGATTAACGGGGCCCAGGCCGAAGGGTGCTCCCCGGTGGCCACCGCTTTCAAAGAAAAAACCGAGTTTATCAAACCGGTAAAGCCCAAAACCATTGCCAAATCTCTCGCCATCGGGAATCCGGCAGACGGCTACTATGCTTTAAAAACAGCCAACGAAACCGGCGGACAAATTGAAATGGCCAACGACAAAGAAATTGTCGAGGGAATTCACCTCCTGGCAAAAACAGAAGGGGTTTTCGCGGAAACTGCCGGAGGGGTGACAATCGCCGTTCTCTGCAAAATGGTCAAACAGGGGATGATCAAAAAACAGGATGTCACGGTTGCGTATATTACGGGAAATGGATTAAAAACCCAGGAAGCGGTCGCCGATTCGGTTAGTCATCCGGTTGAGATAGAACCTTCCCTGAGCGCTTTTGAAAAACGTTTTAAACCAGGAAAGTAGAGGCCAATCACCATGTCGATTAAAATAAAAATCCCCACTCCCCTCAGAAAAATAACTCAAGGGACCGGAGAAGTCGAAATTTCAGGCAAAACGATCGATGACATTATCAATGGCCTTGAAAAAGACTTTCCGGGAATCAAAGAGCGATTATGTGATGAATCGGGCGAATTGCGGCGATTTGTCAATATCTACGTCAACCAGGAAGATATCCGCTTCATGAGGGGAAAAGAGACTCCCCTGAAGGATGGAGACGAGGTGTCGATTGTCCCTGCGATCGCGGGGGGGTCGGCAAAAAGCCTGAAATTCCATATTACCTTTCCGGAACAAAAAATTAAAGAACCCATCATTTATCAGATCGGGAAAGACTTTCAGATCATTACCAATATCCGGAAAGCGGATGTGGATGAGAAAACCGGCTGGATGGACCTTGAATTGACCGGAGAAATTGACGAGATTGAAAAAGCCGTCTCCGCATTAAAAAAAAGGGGGGTGACTGTGGACCCCATTGAAAGAGACATTATTGAATAAAGGTGGTCCTATGAGTTTAACCGACAGCCAGATCGAACGGTATAGCCGGCATATTATCCTCCCTGAAATTGGCGGCAAAGGGCAGGAAAAACTATTTAAAGCCAGGGTGTTTTGCGTCGGAGCGGGAGGTCTCGGCTCCCCCGTCGCCCTTTATCTCGCGGCAGCCGGAGTCGGAACGATCGGCATTATTGATAATGACACCGTTGATCTTTCGAATCTACAACGACAGATCCTTCATTCAACCAAAACGATTGATGTCCATAAAGTCGACTCCGCAATGGCCACTCTGAAGGCGCTCAACCCGGATGTCACCATCAATCCCATTAGAGGGCGTATCTCTTCGGAGAACATTCTGGAACTGATCAAAGATTACGACATTATCTTAGACGGCTCCGATAATTTTCCTACCCGGTTTTTAATTAATGACGCCTGTTTCTTTTTAAAAAAGACTCTGATTTCCGGAAGTATCTTCCGGTTTGAGGGACAAGTGACCACTTTGAAAGGCCATGTCGGGGATAACCCCTGCTACCGGTGTCTCTATCCGGAACCTCCCCCCGCGGGGATGATCCCGAGCTGTCAGGAGGCGGGAGTCCTGGGGGTCCTTGCCGGAACTATCGGCATTTTACAGGCCACCGAAGCCATTAAGGAGATTCTGGGAATCGGAGAGTCTCTTTCGAAAAGACTCTCGATTTACGATGCGCTCGATATGGATTTTCGCGAAGTTAAAACCAAAAAAGACCCTAAATGCGTCCTCTGCGGCCCGAATCCCAGGATTACCAAACTGATCGACTATGAACAGTCCTGCACCATATAAAACAAGCTTTGTTAATACAGGCTTTGCCGGACCGTGCTGAAAATTCCAAAATCGATTCAGAAAGCCCTCTTCTCGCAAGCGGCCGCCGCGGACCCTGTCGAATGTTGCGGCCTTCTGGCAGGAGAGGGTGAAAAAGTCACCCACCACTACCAGATCAAAAACGCCGACCAGAGCCCCACGACCTATTTAATGGAACCTCGCGAACAGTTCTGGGCCTTTGGAAATATGAGGCATAACCAGCTCGACCTCCTGGCCATCTATCATTCCCATACCCATACCCCTGCCTATCCTTCGCAAACGGACATACGCCTTGCCTATTATCCCGAATGCGCCTATATCATCATTTCGTTAATGGAAAAAACCTCGCCAGAGATGAAAGCCTATAAGATCATCAACGGGAAAATCACCGAAGAACCATTTGCAATTGTTTAAACCGTCCGAAATAGATTTACTTCCTGGCGCGGGCAGCAATGATCTGAATCTGCTCCCGCACTTCACGGTCAAGTGTATGGCGGACAATCCATTTTGGAGTGTAGAAAGCCGGTTTGAATTTCAGCAGATAGGTCAAACGGGTGGCCCGGCCATTTTGTATCGGCTTTAAAATCCATTGACCTGAAAATAGTTCCAAATTCCCCCCCGCTCTATCAAAACCGATTTCTTCATAAGGCTTTTCGAGTATATTTAATTTGACCTCGATTTTTTTGCTGAAAAAAAGAAAATGGGTCTTCGTTACCTGCTCGAGAATGATGTTATTTCCAATCCGTTGAACCACCCGGCTGACCTGCATCTGCGGCAAATAGTCCGTCAGATGATCGTAATCGGTTAAAATATTCCAGACTTTTAATGCCTCTACGGGGATATCCGTCGAGGCCCGCAGGGCCATCGGCCAGTCATTTTGGATAAATTCAAAATGGACACTTTCATCGATCGGATCGAGGATTACATCAGCCTGAATGGAATCCGACAAAGTAAAAGGAAAAAATATGATTAAAAAAAAGAAGCGTTTCAAAAAGATGTATCCTGTCACGAAAAGAGAGAGTGAAAGTAAAATAATAATGAGCTTAATGATATAAACGGCCAAGATTTTAATTGCGTGCTATAATATAGCCATCAGGTATTTTTTAGTAAAGATTTTGAATATTTTCATGCATTTTCTCCCAAGTAAAAGGAAGAGCGCTATCCACCGGGAGAAAAAATTGGGGTATCTCTTATGGCCTTAGATCAGAAATTGGTTGTTCGTTTCCGAGATAGCAGAGTCTTAAAGGGAACTTCTCAAGATTTTTCCCCTAATAGGGACAGTTTTCACCTGAACTTAACGAGTCGATCGTCCACGAATCAACCGATCAAGATTTCCCTCGAAGATCTCAAAGGGGTCTTTTTCGTAAAGGATTTTGTGGGAAAAAAAGCATATCAAGAAGACAAAGGGATTTCAAACCAAGAAAAGACTTTTTACGGGGAAAGAACCATTGTTCATTTCAAAGATGGCGAGATTCTTTATGGATTTACCCAAGATTATGCACCTGGTCGGTTAGGTTTCTTTCTCTTTCCTTATGATTCACAATCAAACAATCTAAAACTCTTTGCCATACATTCGTTTGTTACCAAGGTTGAATTCCCTCTACAAATATGCCCATTTATCCGTCATTCCGGTATGCTTTAAGCCGGAATCCAGTGACTTTGCCGCCGTATTTTCTTGAAAACACCTGGATTCCCGATAGAGACATTCGGGAATGACGAAAAAGTGCCGCTGTAGTGTTAACATCCCAATTTGATAGGGTTTCGCCAGATAGTCCTTAAAACCGAAATCTTAAAGTCACCAGCAATTCTTCATGTTCTTCCCTCAGCGCTTGTTCGACACGTTTCCGATCGGAGATATCCCTTAAAATCACGGTAAATATAACTTCTTCATTTTCATACCCTTTGGAAATAGAGGCTTCCGCTGGAAATTCCGACCCATCCTTACGGAGTCCGATAATCTCAGTTCCGCGCGTTCCTTTAACCCGGGAGGTTTCGGTTCCGGCGTAGAAGGATTGAACATGTTCCCTGTGCTTTTCTGAAAATCGTGGAGGAATCAAAACGGTAATCGGTTCTCCTAACACTTCCGAAGCCGTGTATCCAAAGATCTGTTCTGCTCCATGATTAAAAAAGAGGATCCGTTGATTCTGGTTTGCCATGATGATGGCATCCGAGGAGATAAACATGAGGGTGGAGAGGCGCGCTTCTTTTTCCAGCAACGCCTTTTCAACATTCAGAAGCCTTTTTTCAATTTGGTCCGGTTCCATCCTCACGGCCCAGGTTATTTATTATGATGAGGCATTCCAAACCATTAAAATCATTAAACATTACTTTTGTCAAGTTTTAATAATAATTACTTGTATTTCTTTCATTTAATCTACTATTTAAATATACTTAAGATTAAGTATGTTTAAATCCAGGTTATGGAAGTGAGAAATGAATAATAAAAAAGTCATTGGCCAAAAAATACGAGATTTACGAAAATCGATGAAACTGACACAAAGTCAATTTGCTGAGCTGATCGATTTGAGCGAAAATGCTCTTGGCAAACTTGAACGAGGAATAAACATCGGGCCTGCGACATAGAAGTAGGGAAATTCAGCTAGGCTGTGCGTTGTTCCCAGAACTCCTCTATTTGGTTGGAGAGATAGCCGCACCGGAGGGCGATGATTGCATTGGCGCCCCGCACGGTCCACTCCATAC
>JACQBY010000039.1 GCA_016201875.1 Nitrospirota bacterium | reverse complement strand
CAAATATACCCTTTTATCCGTCATTCCGGCATGTTTTAAGCCGGAATCCAGTGACTTTGCCTGCGTATTTTCTTCAAAACACCTAGATTCCCGATAGAAGCATTCGGGAATGACGAAAAGTGCCGCTGTAGTATTAATCACCAAAGAAGAATATTTTTAATAATACAACAGTAAAATTTTTGTATCAAGAATAAACTATTCTTTAATATTTTGGGAGTAGGTCCGGGGGAATTTTAGCCAGAGGAGGAGATTGCCGGTCTTTGTTCGATAAAACAGGATCGCTGATTCCCCACTGAATTCCTATTTCAGGATCGTTCCAGATGATCCCCTGCTCGTCTTCGGGGTGGTAGAACTCATCGCATTTATAGAGGAATTCCGCGGTTTCAGACAAAACCAGGAATCCATGGGCAAACCCCTTTGGGATGTAAATCTGGAGCCTGTTTTGAGCGGAGAGGACCGCGCTTACCCCTTTTCCAAAATAAGGAGAACCTTTACGGATATCCACGGCGACATCGAGCACCTCTCCCTGAATGACCCTGCAGAGTTTTGCCTGGGGGAATTTCAGCTGGTAATGAAGGCCCCGCAATGTTCCTTTTGCCGATCTGGAATGATTGTCCTGTACAAACCGTCCGGTAATTCCAAGGTCTGAAAATTTAGCCTCATGGTAACTTTCGAAAAAAAATCCGCGGGGATCTTCGAATACCTTCGGCCTGATGAGGCATACCCCCGGAAGAGAGGTTTCAAGCTTTTCCAACTTACCGTCCCTTTTCGGAAATCAGTTTTTTCAGATAGTCCCCGTAGTCGGTCTTATCGAGTAATTTAGCCCGCTTTAAAACCTCCCCGGCATCAATGTACCCAAGATCGTAAGCAATCTCTTCGAGACAGGCTATTTTGAGCCCCTGCCGCTGTTCAATCATCTGAATGAAGTTTCCTGCCTGGAGCAGGGCTTCGTGGGTGCCGGTATCGAGCCAGGCCATTCCTCTCCCAAGCTGTTCCACCTGCAACTGGCCCTTTTGCAGGTAAACCTTATTCACATCGGTAATTTCGAGCTCTCCCCGCGAAGAAGGTTTAATCTGCTCCGCTATACCGGTAATCTGGCTGTCGTAGAAATAGAGGCCGACCAGCGCATAGTTCGACTTGGGATGCCTCGGCTTTTCTTCAATCGAAGTGACCCGCCCCCCTTCGGCAAACTCAATGACTCCATACCGTTCGGGGTCCCTGACCCAGTAGCCAAACACGGTGGCTCCCTTTCGAAGGCCTGCGGCCTTTTTTAAAAGATCGCTTAACCCATGGCCATAAAAGATATTGTCTCCCAGAATTAAACAGGCCCCTTCGCCATTCAGGAATTTCTTGCCGATAAGAAATGCCTGGGCCAGGCCTTCGGGCTTCGGTTGCGCGGCATATTCCATCTGCAGGCCGAACTGGCTTCCATCCCCCAGCAGGCGCTGGTATTGCGGAAGGTCGACCGGCGTCGAGATCAGAAGAATTTCCCGAATGCCGGCAAGCATCAGCGTCGCCAGCGGATAGTAGATCATCGGTTTGTCATAAACCGGCAGGAGCTGTTTGCTCACCCCCTGCGTAATTGGATATAGACGGGTTCCATGACCCCCTGCTAAAACAATTCCTTTCATGATTTACCCCTGCTTATTATATATATCGGAGGGCCTTCGTAAAATTCACTCAATGCCCCCCGGGCCCCCGTGTGAAGCGCCGGCAAAGCCGGTTGCTTCACCTCTTGTTTGATAGTTTGTTTTGACCCAGTCCTGATACTTCCCGGAGGCGACTTGTTCAATCCACTCATGATGGTTCAGGTACCACTCGATTGTTTTCTGGATTCCTGTTTCAAAACTTTCTGACGGCTTCCAGCCTAACTCACGCTCAATCTTATCGGCATTGATCGCATACCGGCGGTCATGTCCGGGACGGTCTGTGACGTAGGCGATCAATTCCCCGTAGGTCCCTTTTTTTCGCGGATGGATTTTATCCAATAGAAGGGTAAGCGTCCGGACTACTTCGATATTGGCCTTTTCGCTCCGTCCCCCGATATTGTAAGTTTCACCTACTCTCCCTTTTTCCAGGACAACACGGATGGCACTGCAATGATCTGCCACATAAAGCCAGTCCCGGATATTTTTTCCATCTCCATAAACCGGAAGCGGTTTTTCACTTAAAGCATTTAAAATCATCAAGGGAATCAGCTTTTCAGGGTATTGATAGGGTCCGTAATTATTGGAACAGTTGGTGGTCAGGGCGGGCAAGCTATAGGTATGAAAATAAGATCTTACTAGATGGTCCGATGACGCTTTGGAAGCCGCGTATGGACTATTTGGTTGATAAGGGGACTCCTCCGTAAATGGAGGATCATGAATACCGAGAGATCCATAGACCTCATCTGTGGAAATGTGCAGAAACCGGAATGTTTCCTGCTCTTTTGGATTTAACTTCCTCCAATAAGAAAGCGTTTCTTCCAACAGATTAAAAACAGAGACAATATTCGTTTGAATAAATTCCGAGGGAGAATGGATTGAACGATCCACATGGCTCTCGGCGGCAAAGTTAATCACCGCCATGGGTTGATGTTCCCGGAGCAGTTTTCTGACCAGGGCCTTATCTCCAATGTCTCCCTGAACGAAAATATGATTTGGATTGTTTTTAACGGAAAGCAGATTGTTCAGGTTTCCCGCATAGGTCAGTTTATCCAGATTAATGACGGTTCCAGGGTTCTGGCGGACCCAATCCAAAACAAAATTACTTCCGATAAATCCGGCTCCCCCGGTGACAAGAATCTTCATTGATAAAAACTGTTGAAAGGTTGAACAGTTGAACAGTTGAACAGAAAGATCATCATTTTCCTCTAAGATTTTTACTAAAAAAGTCGAGGGTTTTTCCCCAGGCATCGGCTTCAGCCTTCTGATCATATTTGGGGTTGCTCGGGTTTGCAAACGCGTGGTCGGCATCATACCGGTTGATGCGATGAACGATCTTTGCCCGTTTTAACCCCTTTTCAAAATCGTTGACCATCTTCGGGTTAATCCAGCCGTCTTGATTTGCAAATATTCCGAGAACCGGCCCTTTTAGTCTTGAAAGTTTGGCCGGATCGGTTTCTAAAAGACCGTAATAAATAACCACCGCGTCAACCTGAGGGAGAGCCAGACCGGCCTGAAGCGAATATCCCCCGCCGAAACACCAGCCGATACTCCCCACTTTTCCACTTTTTGTTTCCGGATTTTTCTTTAACCAATCATAAGCGGTTTTCAAACTCTCCATCGCTTCTTCGGCTTTAATCTCACCCATCCATTTGGCGGCGTCTTCCCGGTTATCGGCCACTTTGCCTTTGTATAAATCGACGGCAATCACGAAATAACCCTGCTTCGCGAGCTTATCGGCGGCTTCTTTAATGTTCTTATTTAATCCCCACCACTCATGGATCATGATGATATTCGGCGCCGGTCCGCTCCCTTCGGGTTTGGAAATATAGGCGTGAAGGGGTTTACCATTCACCTCTGTCGAGAGATCGCTCCCCCTTAACGGGTTTGCGGAGTCGGCTTTTAAAACATGGCCTTTTTTCATGTCATCACTCATTTCTACTCCTTCTGCTCCAAAAGTTTGAAATGAAAACAGGGAAACGAACATCATGAATATAAAAAGAACCGGCACCGGTAAACCTCCATGCTCAATCATGTGAATAAATTCAAATGGATTCATTTTACTGAAAAGATCCCTCAATTACAACGAGGGATTTGCCTTGACCGGTTTTTTTCGAATCGTTAAAATGACAATCATGGAAAATCCCTTTATCCATCTCCACCTCCATACCATGTATTCCCTGCTGGAAGGTTCTATCCAGGTCGATCCCCTATTGAATCTCGCGGCAGAGTACGAAATGCCCGCGGTGGCCGTTACCGATTATGGAAACCTGTTCGGAGCGGTAGAATTTTATCTCAAATCGCTGAAAAAAGGGATTAAACCGATTATCGGATGCGAAGTCTTTGTCGCCCCCAAAAGCCTTTCCCACAAAGAAGATGTCCATTTAAATGCTCCTTACTATCACCTGGTTCTTTTAGCCGAAAACCAGACCGGTTATCAGAACCTCTTAAAATTGGTCAGCATCGGCCATCTCGAAGGATTTTACTATAAACCGCGAGTCGATAAAGAACTCCTTTCTAAACATTCAGAGGGCCTCATCGCCCTTTCGGCCTCTGTTAAGGGAGAAATCCCCTATCTCCTTGAACGAGGGCAGTTAGAAAATGCCTCTAAAGCCGCTCTTGACTACCTGAAGATTTTTGGAAAAGAACATTTTTTTCTCGAGTTATGCGATAACGGGCTTCCCGAACAGAAAAAAATAAATGCCGATTTGATTAAACTGTCGCAACAGCTCGATATGAAGCTGGTTGCGACCAACAATTGCCATTATTTGAAAGAAGAAGATGCCTTTTCTCTCGAAATTCTCCACTGTCTGGGAAACGGGAGAACGCTCAATCAAAAAGGGCACCTTCCCTCTCAGACAAAAGAGCTCAATTTTAAATCAACCGAAGAGATGGAAAAACTCTTTTCCGGGGTTGCTGAATCGATTTCAAACACCCGCTTAATCGCCGAACGGTGCGCGGGAAAGGTCAAACTGACTTCCGGCAATACCTATTTACCCCAGTATGCCGTTCCCCGGGAACATACCAAAGAGACCTTCTTAAACCAGCTGGCACGCCTGGGATTGGAAGAGCGGCTGAAACAGGTCGATCCCGCTCAGCATCCCATGTATCAAAAACGGCTGGAAGATGAACTGGCCATGCTCGATAAAATGGGGTATGCAGGTTATTTGCTCATCGTTTGGGACATTATCAATTACGCGCGGACGCATCAAATACCGGTAGGCCCCGGCCGGGGCTCCGCCGCGGGAAGCCTCGTGGCCTATTCGCTTAAAATCACCGATATCGATCCGCTGATTTATGGACTGATCTTTGAACGGTTTTTAAATCCGGAACGGGTCTCCATGCCTGATATCGACATGGATTT
>JACQBY010000057.1 GCA_016201875.1 Nitrospirota bacterium | reverse complement strand
ATGGTCTTCTGCTGTGTTCTCGTCTTTCGGTCTCCTCGACGTACCAACTATGTACGCCTGTGTCGCCCTCAAGACTGCGGCCTTGCATAAGACACATTCTGAACGGTCAGGATCAACTGTTTTAGAGGAGAAAAGCGATGTTTAATCATGATAAAGCCAGGCTGATCTTGTTTTTAGGGAGTTTCTTTTTGCTGGGGTTGTATTTCACAAACCAATGCCATGCGGCCCTCCCTTCCTGGGTCACCTCCCCTCCTCAAACAGAGTCTGAAAGCAGCACGATCAATGTGGTGGGTGTCGGGACAGCCCAGATACTTGAAGAGGCTCAGCAGATGGCTGTTATAAATGCCGCCCGACGGGTTGTGGAGTTTCTGGGTCTCTCAATAGAAGAGAGCGGGAGTTTAGTAAGAACTGAAGTGGAACATCGGTTAAGAGAAGAGCTGAAATATTCCACAGACCGTATTCCTTTAAAGGGAGGATTCATCAAGGAATGGTACTTCAGGGAGGTGTCGGGTCAGTATGAAGCTTTTGTCCTGGTGATGTATCCCAGAAAAGAGATTGAAGAGGCCAAACAAAAACTTGAGGCTGGAAAAATCGATAAAATGAACCATTCCAGATTATTAAAGCAACGTTATAGCAGGATCCAGATGGCGATATTGGTTGAGGAAAGTAACCTGGGAACGGTTTCAGCCGAATCGATTGTCGGGGAGGCGTTATCGGAGGCTTTGATGAAAGCGGGTTTCCGTGTGATCGCCGAGCATGAAATCGGCAGGACAAATCTTGAGAGGCTGAAAGAGGCGATGAAAAAAGAGCGGTTTTTCCCTCTTGAGCCGATGTTGTATCACCAGGTGCAATATGTCGTGACCGGAAGAGTGTCGACCCATAAAGGGAGTGAGAATCCAGGATCAGTCCTTTCAAGCCATGCCGATCTTTTTATCAAGGTTATTCATCTGGAAACCGGCGAGGTGGCGGCCCAGGCCAATCTGGTCGGGGTCAGAGGGTTTGGAGATTCTCTTGAATTGGCGGGAGTCGAGGCTCTGAAGTTGGTAGGCCATCAAACGGCCGAAACCTTAATCAATCAATTGACAAGTCGAGAGGAGGAGACAAATGGCAACCGTTAAAAAGCTTTGGATAGTTCTGTTGCTGGTTTGGGGTACAGTGGTTTTCAATCCTGGTCTTTCGAATGGGTCCGAGCCGGTAATGGGACTCGACGAGGGCCTTGATTATCTGGCCGGTCAGCTCACCAAGTCACTCCCGTCCGGAAGCCATCTGACAGTGGCGGTTACTGATTTCCGGGATCTGCAGAATCATCTATCCGGCTTTGGGCGGTTTTTAGCGGAGGAAATGGCCACCCGCCTTGCGGGAAAAGGCCGGATACAATTGATCGAACAGGGTCAACTCGAAAAGGCAATAGAAGAGTTGCGGTTTAATCAAAAGGATCTGTTTGACCCGGTTCTGGCCAAAAAACTGGGGAAATGGGTCGGAGCAGATACTCTTCTGGTTGGCACGGTCACAGATTTGGGAACAACCGTCAGGATCAATACACGCTTTTACAGCACTGAGCGGAGGGACGTTTTGACTGTTGCGACAGTGACGATGTTAAAAGATGACAGAGTGGTCCGATTGCTCAATATTCCTTTGGAATCTCACCCTTCTAACAGTGGAAATTACCCCCAAATCGCGGAAAAGCCTATTGAACAACCGGCGCCGATAAAACCCAAAGAGGAAGACCCGGTTTTCCAGAATGATTTTATTAAAGTAACGGTCAAATCGCTTGAAAAATCAAGAAACAACCTCGTCTTAGAGATTTGGTATGAAAACCTTACCGAAAACAATTTAATGCTGATCTCCTCAAACTGGGGAACAGCTTATTCGTCAGATCAAAGAGGAACCTATTTGTTGAGCAGTGAAGGGGAGAAGTGGTTATTCCAGGAGGATTCCGAGGTTGGGAAACATTATGGAGGGATTGAATTAATTCCCCATCAGCGGCTTTTAAACAGGTTGATTTTTGCCCCCAACAAAAGTCTACAGGATTCCGTCTTTACCTATATTGGTGATTACCGGGTTCTCTGGAGAAGTGATCCCCGCGAGGGATTCAAACAGGAAAACTTTCAGGTGGTCATCCGGAATCTCAAACTCAATAACCCTTAAACCCTTTTAAGGAGGATTCATGAAAAGAGGAGTAAAAAAACATTAGGGAAGTGTGACGATGTGTTTTGTGATTTTTGTGATGAAAATGTTGGAGATACCTATGAAATCGATGCCGCTAAACGGCTTGTTTGCGGGAGGTGTCTTCTAGAAGAGGTTCCTAAAGTCAGGTCCTCCTCCAGGATTCATGTCACCCATGTTCCGTTGGCTGTCGAGGTCGAGGTATAGAACCTTTCAGAGGGAAAAAGAATATGGCCAATAAGATTTCTAGTATTTTGTTGCTCCAGGCGGGAATCCTGGTGATGACGCTATGCTGGGCCAGTGAAAGCTTTGCGGCATCTCCCTATCCACTGGACGAAGCCCTGGATCTTTTAAGCAAGCAATTGTTGAGTAACAGGACTACTTTGAGCCAGAAAAAAGCGGCGGTGGCCGACTTGACTCCCCTTTATGGAGAGATGGGAAACCTGGGAGCATTTTTGGCAGAGGAATTATCGGCTCGGCTGGCCAAGCAACACGTTTTGATGCTGGAAAGGCATCTTCTCACAGCCGCCATGAATGAATTGCGGTTGAACGCCACCGACCTGGTTGATCCCAAATACGCAAAACGGTTCGGGCAGTTCACGGGCACGGAAGTTCTTCTTTTAGGAACCATGTCTGACTTGCCGGAGACGATTAAAATTAATGTCCGACTGCTTAACATTGAATCCAGGATGATTGTGGGGGCCGGAAGCGTGGAGCTCCGCAAAACAAATGAATTGATGAAAGTGATGGGAATCCCTTATCCGGGGAGCCTGCTGGTGACCGATACCCCTTCTTCGTCCTCCGTTTATCTTGACGGAAAGTTAGTCGGAAGCACTGACTGGCGGGGAAGACTTAAGGTGAGCTCTATAAAACCGGGAAGCTATGCCGTATTGATTCAGAGAGATGGGTATCGCTCCGAAAGCAGATCGATTGAAATCCGAGAAGATGCCGAGACAACGGTTGAGGGAAATCTCCATTCCCTCCCCAGCCGGGGTACCGCCGTTTTCCTCTCTCTTCTTTTTCCGGGGGGAGGCGATATTTATCTTGGACATTCCGATTGGTGGCTTTATACCCTGGGGGTCGGCGGATCAATCTGGGGAGCGGTTGAGTATTCCAAAAAGACCGAAGAGTGGATCTATGTCGATGAAAAAAATCCGAGCCTGGGGGTCAAGAAGAGAGGAGACGGGCCGGTCTATCTCTTTGCCGGCCTGGCAGCGCTGATTTGGGGATACGATTTAATGCATGTCTATGCAACCACTCCGTCCTCTAATTTAATTCAAACAGACGAGAATAACAGATCTGGATATTACCTTGATTTAAAATCTCAGGAAGTTATGATTGGGTACCGTTGGTCTTTGCCATAAAGAGGGGGAATAATATTGACTAAGACTCTGATAATTTTGCTAGTTGTTGTGCCAATGTCCCTTGGAGGATTCTGGCTGGTTTTTTCTCCTCCGGGAAAGATCCTCCTTTCACAGATTGAAGAAACTGTTAGCTGGGGCCCCGATAAAGCTAACCTGATCAGTTTATTGTATGTCCGCCGGGATAATCTGACGGGGAGAATCCATGGGGAAGTCTATCCTATTGCCCTGGCCAAGAATGGGGAATACCGGGAAGCAAGTATTACGACCTTCGACGACAAACATCCCTTGATCACCCAATCGACACGGCTGGACAAATTTAAACAATTCCATATTTATGATCATGGAATGGAAAAAGGAACTTTTAATGTCACCGAAAAATCAGAGAGTGATTATCAATGTGTCCGGGTATTGGTAGGAACAGGCCCCACCACTTCGCTTTCTCCGTCCATTCTCCGGTTTGATCCGATGGACGCGAGAGTGAGCTCTTTTCATTCCTTTCAAGGAGGGAGAGGAAAAATCGTTGACACTTCAATGGTGTATTACCTGGCAACGAGCAGGAAAGGTGAAAAGAGTAATTTTGATGTCGAAAAGAACTATGATCTGGCCACCCTGGAACAGATCAAGAAGAGTTTGAAATCTATTGCGCAAGCAAAACTCGCTCAACACGATACGACTTACGGGGAAGAGGTTGAACGGCTCCCGATCAAGATGGAAGAGTTCCGACTGTTTGATCTGAACGGGGATGGTAACCCGGAAGCGATGGGGCAATTTAGCATGAAAATTCGGAAAAAGGTTTCCTATAGCGGCTCTGCCGAAAAGCGGGTTGAAACGGAGCTGATCTCCCTCATGCTCTGGTTAAAACCGGCACTATTTAATGGCCGGGATCAGGTGCTGTTGGAACTCAAGGCCGATCTTGCAGAAGGAAGCTGGGGAAAAGGGTATGATCTGATCGAAGTTGCTGATTTTGATGGAGATGGAATAGGAGAGGTACTTTTCAAATCGAGCGGTTGGGAGGTTACCGCCTTCCATATTTACTCCTTAAAAAATGGAAAACTAGAGAAGGTCTTTTCAGGCGCTGGTTACGGTTGTTAACTTGCTGATGGGATCAAAAGAATATTAAAATCGATGGATCTTGAACAATAGGAAATTTATTTGCATTGCATAAAAAAAAGGGGAACTGCGCATGAAGGTTATTCTTCTAATTGAGGATGACTCTAAGCGGGTAGACCGGTTTAAGGCTCTGGCACTTCCTGGAATAAGGATTATTCATGCCCGTTCTGCCGGGCTTGCCATCGGAATTCTTCGCCGGGATAGATTTAACGCTATTATATTAGACCATGATTTGAGTAATGCCGGTATCACAGATCAGGATCATTCTTTATCAGGTTCTAATTTGGTTGAAATTGTTGTGACCTCTCAAAAACGAGGTTTGCCCATTCTGATCCATACGATTAGCCGGGATGGTGGTCCCCTGATGGCCAGAAGACTTACGGCAGAAGGGTTCGAGGTAATGCGTTATCCCTATCCCGATCTATCGGATGAAGTGATCAAGAAATGGTTTCAGGAAATTATAGAGATAGAAAATTAATGTCTGGAGAAGACCAATATGAAAAAAGAATTAAAAGAACATACTGATGCCGAACTTATCAATATCTGTAAAAACTCACTTCCAGAAAATGAGGCCAGTATAGAAATGATGGCCCGTCTAAAAACATCGATAGATAAATATAACCGGCGGACCCCACTCATTATCGCAATTGGATTAGCCGCAATTCTGCTGGGAATATATATCGTTGTTTCTCAGACTTATCAGGGTTTAAAAGATTTTAATTCCAAGGAGCGGATGCCCCATTCGATGTTTTTTAACAAGATGTCATGACCAATTTTATTTGGTTTTAAAAAATTAGTTTTCCTCTCCAACATTTTTCAATCTTTCTCTGTCATTTCAGTAGATCGATTTCCAGCGGTTTCTATTGATCAAAATCTGGAAGTAACTATCCAAAACAATATCTATCGTGGACTTTTTAGTAAAAACAGGTTGGCAAATACCTTCTTCTGAGGGTTTATAGAGTCTGGGGTTTTCATTTATTGTTTTCTGCGAAAGCAGTTAAACCATTTTACTTGTATTCTGGGATGAATCTTGATTATGGAGGCGGTATATTAAAATGACTGTTTCAATCGATGAGTATCTCGATATCGTTGACGAGAATGACAAGGTAATCGGCAGGAAGAAGCGCTCTGAAGTTTATAAAGAGGGTTTGTCTAATTTCCGGGTGGTAAATTTATTCATCTTGAATTCTAACAGGGAACTGTGGATTCCGAGAAGAGCGGCTGACAAACGGCTATGCCCCTTATGTTTGGATGCTAGTATGGGAGGTCATGTGATAAGCGGTGAGACCTATGAGGAGGCGCTTTCTCGGGAATTAAAGGAAGAATTGAATATTGATCTCGAAAATGTTAGGTGTACTGGTATAGGTTATCTCACCCCTCATGAAAATGCTGTCTCAGCCTTCATGAAGGTGTACGAAATCAGAACAGATCTGGCTCCCGATTACAATCGAGCCGATTTTGTTGAATATTTCTGGCTCACCCGAGCGGCACTATTTGAAAGAATCGAACGAGGTGAGAGAACAAAAGGTGATCTGCCAAAGTTAGTCGAGTTTTTTTATTCTTGATATTTCTCATACATTTTCTAATCGTTTCGGAAACTGTATATTTCAGCTCTTTTTATCCGAACCCAAAATATCATTAAATAAACCCTTACAAGGAGGCTTTAAAGCGTATGCAAACCAGCAACCCCAAGTGGACATTGGCTAGTTCAATTAACCGCTGTTCCGTTCGCGAATTGATCTTCGAGCGGGCCAGACCCTGCTACGAACAAGCCAAAGCTTTCCTGAACCAGAGGGCCGAAAAGGACCCAACCAACCTGATGGTTCAGCGGTCTCTGGCTACGATCCATCTTCGTATCGGGATGGTTGACAAGAGACATAGGGAGTTTAAGTCTGCTCGAGAGTCTTTTGAGAAGGCCGTAGCGATTCTTGAAATTCTGGCGGCACTTAATCCTCAAAACAGGGAGGTTTGCCTGGATCTGTCATTCAGCAGACATAAATTGGGTAATATCTATATGGAACTGAAAAATCTGAAAGCCGCCCGGCAACATTATGATCTGGCTGTTGAAGCGGGTAGACCTATCGCCGATCAAGATCCTGACAATCAGGAACTTCAATGGCATCTCGTCGGATGCTATGACTCGCTCGGTTACCTATTCCGCCGAAAGAAAGATCCTGAGTCGGCTCGAGAGTGTCATGAACGGGCGATTACAATCACCAATCGGCTTGCGGAGATCAATCCGGGCGACAGGTCCGTCCTTTTTCACCTAATATTTTGTTATCGCTCTCTGGGAAACTTCTGTAACAGGCGCAACGATCTCTCGCATGCCAGGAAATATTTCGAGCAGGCCTGTGAAATCGCGACCAGGTTGGCGGATCTTCATCCAGATAAGATCAAAAACCAAGAGGAATTAATTTTAGCTTGCGAGGGGTTAAGCGAGATTTGCCGGCGACAGCTCGACTTTGAAATAGCCCTCCGGTTTAGTGAACAGGGGCTTAAGATATCTCAACGTTTGGCGAAAAACGATTCCAGTAATCACTCTCTTCAAATGAACCTTGCCGGTTCTTACCTTGGAACAAGCTGGATTCTATATCATTTGAATGATGACGAAACGGCCCTCCGCTATGAAGGAGAAGCCCTCGCGATTATAGAAAGGTTAGCGGCCATTACGACGACCACGTCAGTTTTCCGGAAGGGGTTGGCTTATTATTGTGCGGCAGTCGCTTTGGATTTTGAAAGGCGTTATAAATGGAACGAAGCCAAACGGTACTACACCCTTGCGGAACAGATCAAATCAAACGACGAAAAGGAGAAATAGGGTTTTGTGTCGATAGGCTGTTTCTGAACACTTTTACCCCAGTTATATAAAAATGAAAATACAGATTTTAAGCGACCTCCATAACGAATTCGAGGTGTTTCATCAACCTCAAGTCGATAGCGATGTCGTAGTACTGGCTGGAGACATTGACCTGAGCGTATCTGGTTTTACCTGGGCAAGGAAGGCGTGGCCGAACAAGGCTATAATCTATGTTCCCGGAAATCATGAGTATTACAATAGCGACATTGATTATGAGAACGAACAGATGGCAAAAGCCGGGGAAGTCAATGGCATCTATTTCCTGAACAGGGGTGAGGTTGTTATCCAGGGGACCCGGTTCCTGGGCTGTTCGCTCTGGACCGATTTTGCCCTGTTCGGAGAATCGGAAATCTCAAGGTCCATGTCAGTAGCCTTGAACGGTCTTACCGATTTTATAACTATAAACTACAATGGCAGGAGGTTCAATCCAGCCGATTCCCTTAAACTGCACAAGCAAGATAGGACCTGGCTTGAGACAAAATTAAAGGAGCCTTTTGATGGTAAGACGGTTGTGATTACGCATCACTTACCCTCAGCTCTGTCGGTAGCCAAACAGTACAAAAAGCATCCGCTGTCGGCCTGTTTTGCGAGCAACCTCGATCACCTGTTTGGATTTAGCAACCTATGGATACATGGGCATACTCACGATTCATTCGATTACACAGCTTCTGGAACCAGGGTCGTCTGCAATCCAAGGGGATATTCTGAAAGGGGAAGGAGAGAGAATCTGGAATTCGACTCATCCTTGGTAGTAGACTTGTGAACCCTCATTACCAGATTATGGTTATTAAACAAGATTTTTAACGATTTTAACGTCTTCATAATTGGATGGATGGCATTATGGGAAAATAAATTAAGAGATATTCTGACGACGAAATTGTGCAAATGAATGGAATTACTCTGTATAATTTTCTGGAGGTCATAAAATGAAAAAAGTTTTGGGGGGAATATTATTTTGGGTGCTCTTGCTTTCACCATTTGTTATACATGCCATTCAAAATTCAGAAAGTTCTTTTGATTATTTTATTTTTGGAATTGAAATCCTGGCTGGAGTATTGGTTATCATTTTCCTTGTTTGGAAAAAAATAATAGCGCCTTTCCCTTCTCCGTTTAAAAATTAGGAGACTGCCGCGCAGCTGAAAGTTGATAACCTTTTGAATAATATGAAGCGCCTAATCATCGGAATTAAAGAAAAATGTACAAACCACGAGAAAATTCGGTCAATTCTGAAATCGCACAACGCGGATTTTAGAGGAACAGATCATCAAATTGATACCTATTTCAAAGTCAATCACGGCAGGCTGAAGTTGCGCGAAGGTAATATCGAAAATTTTCTCGTTTTTTATGAAAGAGAAGATAAAGAGGGACCAAAACAACCTGATGTGATTTTATTCCGGTCCGAGCCAAATTCTTCACTTAAAGAAATTTTACTCAAATCTCTTGGAGCTTTGGTAGTGGTAGACAAACAAAGAGAGATTTACTTTATAGAGAATGTTAAATTCCATGTTGATACGGTGAAGAATTTGGGAACATTCACGGAAATTGAGGCAATTGAAACTCATGGAGCCCTTGGAAAAGACAAATTACTGGAACAGTGCCAAAATTATCTCCATCTGTTCGGTATCCCGAAAGAAGATTTGATTCCGGTCTCT
>JACQBY010000055.1 GCA_016201875.1 Nitrospirota bacterium | reverse complement strand
TTATTCATTCTCGAGAGGAGTCCGTCAAAGACAAAGATATACCCCCCCGGAACGGCAAACGCATTCGGCACGCTGTTCTTAACGACTAAAAAATGGAACGATTGCGGGTCTTCTCCGTTTGCCGCGAGGATCGACCGGCCGATCTCGTTGACCGCCTGAATCACTTCGGGGTCTTTCACAAAGACAAATTGTTTCCGCGCTTCAACCAGGAATTCCTTTCCCAGTTTTTTGGAGCGGGTTTCGTCTTCAGGAACCGCTATCGGGGAGAGCCTCGCTTCGGGAGGAACCTGCCGGGGAGAAGGGAGGGCGCACCGGGTCAAAGAAACTAAAATCAGCAATCCGATGACTTTTAACAAAAAAGGGGCTCTCCCCTTTTGATTCCAGATCATTATTTTAAGGTCTTTAAATGTTGTTTGACCATTTCCATCTGCGCCGCATCCTGGGGGGCCGCCCATTTGATCGCCTCCTCATAATGCTCAATCGCTTCGTTTTTCCTCCCCATTAATTCAAGGAGATAAGCATAATTAAACTGGGCGATCGACGAGTGGGGGTTGAGATTCAATCCCAGGGTCAGTTCTCTCAATCCTTCGTTCAATTTCCCCTGTTTCTCGTATAAAATCCCCAGATTGGTATGCGCCATCGGATGTTTGGGATTTAATTCAATGGTTTTTTGATACTCCACCGCCGCCAGATCAAGCTGATTCGACAATAAGTAGATATTTCCCAGATTGTTATGGGCGTCGGTATAATAAGGGTCGAGCCGGACGGCTTCAAGAAACCCCTTGAGCGCCAGGTCGCTTCTTCCCAAATTCTGATAAGCCACGCCGAGATCATTATGAGCCAGCGGGTTATTGCTATTCAAAGCCAGGACAGCCTCGTAATTTTTGACCGCTTCGGATAAATTCCCCTCCCGCTGATTGGCGTTTCCAAGGTTATTTAAAGCCTCCTGGTTTTTGGGGTCGAGCCGTATTGACCTGGCAAAGTTTTCTTTTGCCTGATCCCATTTTTCTTCCTCAAGATAGGCTTTTCCGAGGTTATTAATGACCCTTGACCGGTTTGGAGATTTTAACGCCACATCGCTCCACAAGGATACCGAGGTCTTCCAGACTTTATTTCGTTCGTGGGTCATCAGGATTAAAACCCCTGCCAGGACCACGATTCCGCCGATAAGAACCTCCTGCCGTCTGATCTGAAACCGCAGGGCAACCGCATAAATCCCGGCCGCAAAAACCAGAAAAAAAATGGCTGAAGAGAGATAAAGCCGGTGTTCAAAGACCAGGTCAAGTTTGATAAAGCTCGACTCCATCGCCAGATTGATCAGAAACCAGAGGATCGAAAAAGCGGTCAGCGGAACCTTTTTTGCCTTGAACAGGGCAAAGCCTGTCAGCGCCAGCAGGACCAGAAGAGATAAAAAGGTCGTCACGGGATCAAACAGCGATTTGGACCATGCAAAATCATAATCAAGGTTCATCCGGCCCGGATAGGGGAACGCCAGCAGGGTAAGATATAAAATGATCACGCGCCACTCGGTCATTACTCTGAGAAGGGAATCCATCTCTTCCGTTCCATACTGGGCCGTCAACATGCCCGATAAACCGTCTGAGGATCCATAAAGGCTGACAGCCCAGCCAATCCCCAGAAGCAAGATCCCGGAAAGCCCCAGAATCAGCATCAGCTGTGCGCGGGAAATCTTCAGATTAAACCGGGTAATGAAAAAAAGATCATAGAGGAAAATAATCAGGGGAAGCGTTAAGGCATTTTCTTTGCTGCCAAAAGCCATGAAGGCGGTTAGGACCGAAAGGCCAAACCAGAGATAACTCCGGTTTCCCCTGGCCGTCCGGCCATAGATATACGAAAGAAGGGACAAAAGATAAAAAAAGGCGGCAAGGCTCGCCATCCGCTGAACGACATAGGTCACCGCCTGGGTCTGAACAGGGTGAACCGCCCAGAGGAGCGCGCCGACCAGAGCGACTTTCTCCCGGTGATCAAGCCAGGCGGTATTTCCTCCCAGATCGGTTGAAAGGGTCTTCTGAATTCCGGGAAGAGAAAGGGTTTTCAAAAAAAGGAGATAAAGGATCAGGGACGCGCCGAAGTGGATCAGGATATTAAAAAGGTGATAGCCTCTCGGTTCGAGCCGGTCAAAATAAAAATTCAAGGCGTATGTCAGATTGGCGACAGGACGGTTGCCGTGAAGAATCGGGGAAAGGCTCTCCCGGGAAAGCGCCTTGATATGGGTCGTCGGGGTTTCGACAAAAGTTTTTAAATCATCGAAATGGAATGAATAATTCAGCGTATGGCCGTATGAAAGGGCCACCGAAAAGAAAAGAAATAAAAATGCAATCCAATGAGACCTGAATGGAACGTCTGCCGACGGAGCGGCCCCTTCCCGTTTAAGACCGAGCTCGTCCATGACGGCCCTGACCGAAGCCTTGTCCGTATTGAGCATTCTGGCCAGCTCTTTATCGGAGAGGAACCGGAATTGCTCCTGAAGCGTTCTTTTCTGTTTCGGGGTGAGTTCTCTCGGGGACCGGATTTTAATGGGCTTCACTCCAGTTTTTTCCGGTTCCGATATCCACCGTAATCGGAACGGAGAGGCGGACTACCTGTTCCATCTCATGTTTAATCATTTTTTTTGATTCTTCCATCGCGGGCTCGGAGACCTCGAACAACAGCTCATCATGGATCTGGAGGATCATTTTGATCTCTTCCTCTTTTCCGGCGATTTTTTTTGCAATCGAGACCATGGCCATTTTAATAAGGTCCGCCGCGCTCCCCTGGATCGGGGTATTGATGGCCGTTCGCTCTCCAAAAGAACGAATGGCCGGATTGGAGCTTTGAAGTTCGGGGATCACTCTTCTTCTGTTCAAAAGGGTCGTGACAAAGCCGTTTGTTTTTGCCTCGGCGATTGTTTTATCAATAAAATCTCTCACCCCCCGGTAACAGGAAAAATAATTTTCAATATACTGTTTGGCTTCACGCTGAGAAATCCCCAGATCGTCCGCCAGGCTAAAAGCGCCCATTCCGTAAATGATACCAAAATTAATCGATTTTGCCGCCTGCCGCATCTCTTTGCTGACCCGGTCGGGAGAAATTTTGAAAATCTGCGCGGCGGTTTTCCGGTGGATGTCCCCTCCCTCTTGAAAGGATTGAATTAAATTCCGGTCCTGTGACATGTGGGCCAGGATGCGAAGTTCGATCTGACTATAATCAGCCGACAGAAGCAACCAGCCCTTATCGGCGATAAAGGCTTCCCGGATCCTTTTTCCCCATTCTCCCCGGGCGGGAATGTTTTGAAGGTTGGGATCGCTGCTTGAAAGCCTTCCGGTGACCGTCACCGTCTGGTTCAGCGAGGTATGGAGGCGGCCGCTCTTTAAATTCACCAGCCGGGGAAGGGCGTCGACATAGGTCGATTTTAATTTTGCCAGCTGGCGGTAGTTGACGATCTCCGCCGGCAGCTCATGCTGAAGAGCCAGCCGGGTCAGGACCCCTTCATCGGTCGAATATCCGGTTTTTGTTTTCTTCACCGGCTTGAGCTTCAAACGTTCGAATAAAATTTCAGAAAGCTGTTTGGGGGAATTGATGTTAAACCGCTCGCCGGCAAGAAGATAGATTCTGTCCATGAGAACGTTCAACTGCTGTTCCAGTTCTTTGGAAATATCCTCCAACAAAGGGAGATTCAGTTTGATCCCGGCATGTTCGATCTCTGCAAGAACCGGAACGAGGGGCATCTCCAACTGATAAAAGAGCTCATTCAGCCGGTAGGTTTCCAATAACGACGAAAGGGTCTCCCTGACTTTATCGATCAGATCCACCGATTCGCATGCGGAAGCGGCCGCCTGGTTCATGCTGAACCGGGCCTCTCCATTTTGCCGTTCTTTTGCGGTCAGATCCTGATCCGGGGTTCTTTCAAGATGGAGGTGTTCAAGAACAATTTCTTCGAGGGAGTGTTGATGGTTGCCCGGATGAATCAAATACGAAGCGATCATCGTATCGAAATAAAGTCCGTTCAGGGAGATTCCAAGATTTTTTAAAAGGAGAAACGTTTTTTTTAAATCATGTCCGCTCTTTTTGATCCGGGCATCTTCTAATACCGGCTTCATCTTTTCAAACAAGGGGGTATCTGCCGGAACAAACACCGGGGACTCCGGAAGCGGACTGGAGCTTCTTAAAGCCAGCCCTTTTAGCGCCCCCTCTTTCGGGTTTGTCCCTGAAACAAACGGTTCTATTAAAAGGCCTCCCGACGCGTTGACTTTTAAAATAAACCGGTCCGCTTCTTCGGGAGAATCCATCAGTTTAAAATCGACCCGGGTTGATTTTTTCATTTCTAAAGCTTTCAAAAGGGAATGGAATTCCAGCTCCGTGAAGAGTTTTCTGATCTTCTCCATATCCGATTCTTTGACTTTGAACGCTTCAACCTTTACCGGAGCAGGGGCATGGAGGTCAATGGTCGCCAGGTCCCGGCTGAGCCGTGCGATATCAGCCTCGGCGGCGAGGTTTTCCTTTAACTTAGACGGTTTCATCCGGTCGAGCGAATCGATGAGATGATCGATGGTCCCATATTCCTGAATCAGCCGGATGGCGGTTTTTTCACCGATTCCGCGGACGCCCGGTATATTATCGCTCGAATCCCCCATCAGCCCCATAATTTCAATCACCTTTTCCGGTCCGACCCCAAACCGGGCGGACACTTCTTCCCTCCCGATTTTTTTGTCTTTCATCGGATCATAAATGGAGACGTCCGGCGAGACCAGCTGGAGCATATCTTTATCTCCCGTAACGATCACCACCTCAAGATCGGTTTCCGAACCGATACGGGCGTAGGTTCCGATTAAATCATCCGCTTCGTAGCCGGGTTCCAGCAAAACCGGAATCTGAAACGCCTCCACAACCTGATGGATGTAGGGAATTTGCGGGATTAACTCTTCAGGCATCGGGGGCCGGTGGGATTTGTACTCCTGATACACCGCGCTCCGTTTTGTCGGCCCCTTCGGGTCAAAAGCAATAGCCAGATAATCAGGCCGTTTTTCTTTTAAAATTTTAATCAGCATGGTGATAAAACCGTAAATGGCGTTTGTCGGAAAGCCCCGGCTGGTTTTCAGGGAAGGGAGGCCGAAAAACGCTCTGTAGATGTAAGAACTTCCGTCGATCAAATAGAGAAGAGGGCGATTGGCCATGGAGCATCTTAACATAATCGATGGAGAGTCTCAACGAGGAGGAGCGGCGGAGGAAAAACGCCCGGATGATTTTATAAAAGGGAGGCGGTCTTTTTTTCGGGCGGGGCCAGAACTCTTGCGAGGACTTCCCGGTGAGATTCCTGGCCGACGATCTCTTTGGCCTTTTTCAGGGAGGGAGAGCTCATCGGCATAACATACTTTTCTTTCAATCTCAATATCCGGGCCAGCGACAGGGTCAATCTTTTTTCAGAAAGGGTTTTCTTCCGGAAAGCATCCAGGAGCCCTTCAAAAGCCTGAACCTGCAGATCCATCCGATGACAGACCAGAAGGATATCCGATCCCGCCAGAACAGCCTGGAGGGCGGCCTCTCCGGCAGTATAATGGTCTAAAATCGCCTGCATTTCGAGGTCGTCGCTAAAGACCAGCCCGTCATAATTCATCCCCTCCCGGAGAATCGACGTAATGATTTTTTTTGAAAGGGAGGCCGGATTTTCAGGATCGATCTTTGAATAAAGGACATGGGCCGTCATCAGGGCATCGAGCCGGTTGGCGATCGCATGTTGAAAAGGACGGAGTTCGAAATCAAGGAGCCTCTCAAGGGTATGCTTGACCCGGGGGAGGACTTTGTGGGAATCGGTCGAGGTGTCCCCATGCCCGGGAAAATGCTTGGCGCAGGCCATCACGCCGTTATCTTCCTGGCCCATCATCAGGGCAAGGCCAAGTTTGCTCACAATAGCGGGAGTCTCGCCGAAGGCCCGGTCGCCAATAACGGGGTTTTTCGGATTGCTATGGATATCAAGAACCGGAGCAAAGTTGACATTAATCCCAACCGCCTTTAATTCTCTGGCGGTGACCTCCCCGACGCTATACCCGAGAGAGGCCGAATCATGCTTTCCGACCGCCGCCATGGCGGGAAAGATGGTAAACTCTTTCGAAAGCCGCGAAACCCTTCCCCCTTCCTGGTCGATCCCCATAAAAAGCGGGGTCTGAGGGGAGAGTTTTTGGAGATCGCGGGTGAGTTTAACGAGCTGAGGAAGAGATTGAATGTTTCTTTTAAATAAAATAACTCCGCCGACTTTATATTTCGTGATCATCTCGGTCACTTCGCGCGAAGGGGCTGTTCCATCAAACCCCACCATCAGAAGCTGGCCGATCCGCTCTTTAATATCCATTAATAAAACCACTCCATTTTATTCCTCATTCCTTAAATAATCTTTACCGGCGGAGTGAATCGATCAGGAATTGAATTAACAGCCTCACCCCGGTTCCGGCGTTTCCTTTCGGAATATAGGAACGGTCCGTTTCAAACCATGCCGTTCCGGCGATATCGAGGTGAACCCAGGGAATATCGTCGATAAACTTGCTTAAAAATACGGCGGCGGTAATCGTCCCGGCGCTCCGCCCCCCGGTGTTTTTCATGTCGGCCACATCGCTTTTAATCAGCGGATAGTAACTTTCCCAGAGCGGGAGTTCCCAGACCCTTTCCCCCGTCTTCTCTCCGGCTTTCTTCAGTCTCTCTTTCAGATCGTCCGACGTTCCGAGCATCCCGATCGCTTCGCCCCCCAGGGCAATAACGACGGCGCCTGTCAGCGTCGCCATGTCGATAATCGCTTCCGGTTTATACCGGTGGACATACGTCAGCGCATCGGCCAGAATGAGCCGGCCTTCCGCATCGGTATTGATCACCTCTATCGTCTTGCCTGAAAGGGAGGTTAAAATATCTCCGGGCTTGATAGCCGTCCCGCTGGGAAGATTTTCGGTGGCGGGAAGTATCCCGACAAGATTGACCGGAAGGTTGAGCTGAGCCGCCACTTTAATCGTTGAAAGGACGGCGGCCCCTCCCGACATATCCCCTTTCATCTGCTCCATTTTTTCGGCAGGCTTGAGGGAGATCCCCCCGGAGTCAAACGTAACCGATTTTCCCACCAGTGCGATCGGTTTTGCATTTTTAACCGGCGTATATTCCAGAATAATGAATTTCGGAGGCTCTTCGCTCCCTCTGGCCACTCCGAGAAAAGAGCCCATTTTCAGCTCTTCCATATCCTGCCGTTCCAGGATGGTCACCCTGACGGGAAACTCATTTCCGATGGTTTTTGCCTCTTCGGCCAATCGTGAAGGGGTGGCCGCATTCGAAGGCTCATTCCCCAGATCCCTTGCGAGAGAAACCCCCTCTGAAATAATCCGGCCGATTTTTACCCCTTTTTCCGCCTCCGAAACTTTTTTTCCGTCGTCGGTAATCAGGGTCCACGCCTCAATCTCTTTTCTCTCTTCCTCCGATTCCGTTTTATAAAAATTGAACTCGTAGAGGCCGAGCATCGCCCCTTCGACCATCGACTGGACCATGTCGCGGAACTTGTCTTTCTTTGAAAGCCCCTCGATCAGAGGGGAGGAAAACCGTTTCACGCCGAGTTTCCGGATCGCCGCCGCGCTTTTTCCAAAAGTCTCTCTCAGGAGGTCTAACGTGAATTTTTTTCTCTCTCCGAGTCCGGCCAGGAGAAGCCGTTTGGCTTTTAACCCCCCTGGAGCATGAAAGACAAAAACTTCTTTTGCTTTCCCCTTAAACTCGCCGGAATCAAAAATTTCGCTGATTTTCCCTTTTAAAAGCTTATCGATCGCTTTTAAAGGGGCATCAAACGGTTTTTCTTCAAAAACGGGGACCAGAAGAAGATCCGCCGGTTCCTGCAACCATCTCCCTTTTTTGACCTTAATATCCATCGACCTGTTATTCCCTTTCTTTATACGCCGCGAGTTTGGGGCTCCCAAATCTGTTTATGCAATTGAAGTTGAAACCGGACCGGCAAACGGTCTTTTAATATCCATTCCGCCATCCCTTGAGGGTCCTGCTGGCCGAAGACCGGTGAAAAAAGGATCTCCTGCGGAGGCTTCCATTCCCGGAGGACCTCCTTTGCCCATTCATAATCTTCACGGCCGGCAATCACAAATTTAATTTCATCCAGCGGTTTAAGCAATTGGAGGTTGTTCCAGACCATTTTATCCGACATGCCGCTTCCGGGGCATTTGATATCCATCACAATGGTCACCCGGGGATCGACCCGGCTGATATCAATCGCTCCGCTGGTTTCAAGAAGGACCCGGAACCCTTTATCCAGGAGGGCCGTCATCAGTCCGAATGCCTCCTCCTGAAGGAGCGGCTCCCCTCCCGTGATCTCAACAAGATGGCAGCCATAAGATTCCGCCTGCCGGACGATTTCCTCTAAAGACAGTTCTTTCCCATCATGAAAGGCATAGGCCGTATCGCACCACTGGCATCTTAAATGGCACCCGGCGGCCCGGATAAAGACGCAGGGGAGGCCGGAAAAAGTAGATTCCCCCTGGAGACTGAAAAATATTTCATTTACTTTCATGGTCATGGAGGTTCCGTTATTCAACGATAATCTGAAAAACCCGGTGCGCTTCGTTTGCCACCACTCCCATCCGTTTCATAAAATTCAACGAGTAGGTTCCCGGTTTCAACGCTTTAAATTCAAAAATACGGTTGCCGGCATCCACGGTAGCCGCCATGGTCGTCCGCTGAAAATCGTCATCGATCAGACTGAATGCCGAAGGGTCGAATTCCAGATGCCACCGGTGGGCCGTCGTCCGGTCTTCCCATAGTCTAACGGTAAATGGATGATTCACCTTTGTATGAATGCTTTTTTGATTTTGATCGGTAGCCTGCACGTTCTCTCCCGCAAAAAGGTCATTGAAAATAGCGTTTAAAATATAGCCGAAAAGAAAAGAAGGGTCAAGTTTTTCCCGGGAACAGAGATAGGAATTGAAAAAGATTGAAAATCTCTTTGCCATGATAGTTTTAAGCAAAGTGGGATGTTCACCCGTTTGATCGGAAAAGACTGGATACCCGCTTGCGCGGGTATGACGGTTCTATGCAAATCCTGAGAACTCTTTTTCGTCATTCCCGCGCAAGCGGGAATCTAGGAGATGCTTCTATCGCTGTTCATGGGCTTTTCTGTGCCCGCTGCTTTTGAGCAACCCACGCATCGATCTTTTTCTTCAATTCAGGCATGATTTTTTGAGCCGATTCAATTCCCGCCCGCATACAATATTCTTTAAAGTTAAAATCGGTCATGCCGACCTCTCCCACATTCGGCTCGATCAGAATATCGGCCCCCTGGACCTTGTATTTTGAGATTTCATACGACATGATATTGACCGCCTGAAGGGTGATATCGATAATATTCCCGACATTCTTTACGGCCACATTTTTTCCGATATTGACCGCAATCACCATATCGGCCCCTTTCTCTCTCGCCACA
>JACQBY010000054.1 GCA_016201875.1 Nitrospirota bacterium | reverse complement strand
GGACATTACATCGCTTCGCGGTATTACGGGGTCGATGCTTCGCTCCCTTATTTTATTCCTGCGCCTCCCTATCCTTTTATCATCGGCACGTTCGGCGCTTTTATCAGAATGCGCTCTCCCATTGTTCATAAAAAAGCGCTGTTTGACATTGCCGTTGCCGGCCCGATTGCCGGCTTCATCCTCTCCTGTTTGGCCCTGTTGATTGGAATCCCGCTGTCCGACGTGACGGTCAAGCCTCCCGGAGCGCAGGACCTCTCTTTCGGGAGCTCTCCCATTTTTTATTTTTTTGTGAATCAATTGATCGGATCACTGCCGCAGGGGTATTACATCGATTTGCATCCGATTGCTTTTGCCGGCTGGCTGGGACTCTTTATTACCTGTCTGAACCTGATTCCGGTCGGCCAGCTGGACGGAGGACATCTGGCTTACGCCTTATTCGGAAAAAAACACCGGACCATATCGGTCATGACCATTATTTTGCTTATTTTTACAGGTTTTTTAGGCTGGCCGGGATGGTGGGTCTGGGGGGTACTGGGGGCTTTCATCGGGCTTCGGCATCCCCCTCTGGCAGATCAGGAAATCCGTTTAAACAAAACCCGTATCGCAATCGGATGGTTGGCTTTTTTTATTTTTATCGGAACGTTTATTCCGGTCCCTTTTTCCTGATGAGGCATCAGGGGTTGTTCAGCAGTTCAAAAGCCCGAAGTTTTGAAGCCGTTCCGTTTTCCGGCTGGCCATTTTCGACTTGAAGGTGTTCAAGGAGTTTTTGCAGTCCGATTCTATCAAGTAGAGAGAGAAAGGTATTAATGATGCCGGCGTCAAATTGGATCCCGGCGTATTTTTGAAGCTCTTCTTTCATGTTTTCCAGTGAAAGGGCTTTTCGATAAACCCGGTTGCCGATCATCGAGTCGACCGTATCGGCAACCGCGATGATTCTCCCTCCCAGCGGGATCTCCTCTCCTTTCAATCCCCGGGGATATCCCGACCCGTTCCACCATTCATGGTGGGCATGGACCGATTCAAGAATATGGAGAGGAAAATCAATCGGGCGGAGGATCTTAACGCCGTTTGCCGGATGCTCCCGCATGATGACCGTTTCAAGGTCGTCCAGTTTCCCCGGCTTCTGGAGCACATTATCCTGAATCCCTATCTTGCCGATATCGTGTAAAAGAGCTGAAATCGAAATGTCCTCGATCATTTTTGTGGAAAGTTTCATTTCCATGCAAAGGAGCCGTGACATTTTAGAGACTCTGGCGGAATGGCCCTGAGTATAAAGATCTTTGACCTCCATCGCTGTTAATAAAGCTTCTATTGTTTTAATATAATTATTGAAAAGTTTTTCATAAAGCGCCGCGTTTTCAATGGCCACTGCCGCCTGGCCTGACATGATCGACACGAGGTCCACATCGCTTCCGGTAAAAGGGGGCGATTCGTTTAATTTGGAGGCGTTGAGAACCCCGATGACTTTTTCATTAAATACCAGAGGAACGGTCAGAGAAGAAGAGATCTTCTCGTTTTTCAAAAAATGGACGAGTTCGGGATCTTCGGCCTGGACTCCCTGAATGAGAACGGGTTCTTTGGTCTGGGCCACCTTTCCGGAAACCCACTCTCCGACCTTCTTTTTTAACAATTCCGGGAAAATTTCGTCAAATCCGGCATGCGCTTTAACTGTGAGTTCCTGTTTTTCGGGATCGAGGAGCATAATCGATGCCCTGTCGGCTTTGGTCTCTTTCAGGGTAATATCCACAATTTTTGGAAGAAGTTGTTCGAGATGAATTTCATTCATGAGAGACCGGTTGATCTCAAAGAGGCCCATATAAGATTTCAGCCTCATGTTTTCTTTCACCATATCGTTCATTTCGGAGGCGTAGCGGATCGATTTTAAGAGCTCTTCTTCGGTAAAAGGTTTTAGAACAAATCCGAGAGCCCCCTGTTTCATCGCCTCGATGGCGGTCTGGATTGTTCCATGGCCGGTCATAATGACAATCACCATCTGGGGCTGGATCTGTTTAATGGTTTTGATCAATTCCAGGCCGCTGATCCCGGGCATTCTCACATCGGATAAAATGAGGTCGAAAGCCTCTTTCTGGCAGAGTCCGATCGCCTCATTTCCATGCGAGACGGTCTTGACGTTGTACCCCGCGCCTGATAAAAAACGGCGGCAGAGCTCAACGATCACGACTTCATCATCAACCACCAGAACTTTTTTACTGCTGACCACCTGTTTTTCCTTTCCTCCGGTTGCTTCACCTAGTACTTGATTGCCATAATACACGTTACGTCATTCCCGAATGATTTTATCGGGAATCCATTGATTTTGCTAGATACCCGCTTTCGCGGGTATGACAATTTTTTTGCGCTAACTTTTGCAACTAAGCACTAAGAAACGGGGAGTTTGATTTTAAACGTCGTTCCCCTGCCGGGCGTGCTTTGAACCTCTATCTGGCCCCCATGGCGCTCAATGATTCCATAACTGACCGGCAGGCCGAGACCTGTTCCCAGCTTTTCTCCTTTGGTCGTATAAAAGGGTTCAAAGATGTGGGCCATCACTTCCGGGGTCATTCCGGTTCCGTTATCCGAGCAGGTCATTTCAAGGAATTGAGATACCTTCTTTTCATTTAAGTCTTCTTCTTCCCCGATTTTTTCTCCGATTCCCCTTCTCACATAAAGCACATTGGTTTTGATATATAGTTTACCTCCATTCGGCATGGAGTCAAATGCGTTTTTAATTAAATTAATAAAGACCTGTTTCATCTGGTCGACATCGACGGAGATCATCGGCAGAGGGTCTTTGTACTGCTCGATCAGTTCAATATTGGAAATCTGGGCCTGATGGCGGACCAGGACCAGCGTCGATTTCAGGACCTCGTTGATATTGGTCGGCTCTCTTTTCGGTTCCCTCTGCCGGGCAAAGTCCAGGAGCGAACGAACAATCGTCCGGGTCCTCAGGGCTTCGCTTTCGATCACTCTGACATCCCGCTTTTTGGGATCGGTATCATCCATGTCTTTTAATAAAAGGGAAGCAAACCCCAGAATACCGGTCAGGGGGTTGTTGATTTCATGGGCCACGGAGGTCGCCAGTTCGCCGATCGATGAGAGCTTTGCCGCCTGGGTCAACTGCTGTACCTGTGTTTTTTTAAATTCATTCATCTGGGATTCGACCAGCTGATAAAGCCGGGCGTTTTCAAGGGTGGTCGCGGTTTGGGCGCTGATAATTTCAATGATCTGCAGATCGAGGCCCGTAAAATAACCCCCTGATGTTTTAGGTCCGAAGAAATAAATGCCGATTAATTTTTCTTCGCTGTAGAGGGGGCTGATCAGGCTGATTTTTCTTTTCTCCATTTCTTCTATGACGGCCTCGTCCCGAGGGAGAGGGTGATTGGAGTCGAGGAGGTTTTCATAGACCAGCAGGGTCCTGTTTCTCTGCTCCAGGTTTTCGACGATCAGGTTTTTGAAAGAAAGCGGCGTTAAATCTTCCAATCCTTTATGCATTCTAAGGGAGTATTGGCCCTGCTTTTCGTCAATCAGGAAGATACCCATCCTTTCAAGATCAAAATGGTCCATGATAATCATCTGGACAGACTGGAGGATCTTGTTTAAATCGACGATGGAATGAATTTTACGGTTTAATTCGGTTAAGAGCTGCTGGGGGTCGTAATTTTTCTTATAAAAAATTCTATCGGTTCCTTTTTCAATCAGCCGTTTTGCAGGGTCAAAGCCCATGCCCAGGACAATCGATCCGATCAAAATGACGGCCAGTTCTCCCCTTTCTCCCCTTGAATATTCAAAATTTTTAGCGATGAGAAACAGGGAGATGCAGTAAAGGGAAACAGCGGCGATCAAAAAAATGGCATAGGCCAGGTTTTTGCTGAGAGGAGACCGGATGTCCATCAACCGGTGTCGGACAATCGCGTAACCAATCGTGGTGACCATAATCAGGGTGAAAACCGGTCCGCACCAGTTCAGACTGAATATCCCAAACGTCGGAAGGGTTAAATTGGTGATCAGACCGAGATTTGCCGAAACAAAGGTGCCGGAAAGCACAAACTGAATCTGGGTCTTTTTTAATCCCGAGGCATATTGTTGTTTCCGGTATAACCGGAAAAAGGCCCAGATGAAATAGGCCGGGATCATCAGGGTATAGAGCAAATAGCCGGGGCCAAAAACAATCTGATGCTCCTGGCCGGGTTCCACCCTGACGGTTTCAATGACGCCATGGGGGAGAAAGGTCAGAAAGACCATCAGGACTCCAACCCCATAGATAGATCCATGGATTTTTAGATTGAACGTCATCATTTTATTGGGAAAGACGTAAGTGAAGATCAGAAACATCGTGACAATTAAAATGGGGGGGGCATACAAAATCCTTGCCCAGATCAAAACCGATTGGGGCGTATCGACAAACCGGAAGGAGGCCATGGACAGCGCCCATAAGGCGATGCCAAAGACAATAAAACTAAAGTAAAGGTGAACCGACCGTTTCTGGGCGCGCAAAAAAACGATCATTCCGAAAACGATATTAAAAAGAGCGACAAGAATATTTAAAGCATTTTTAAAATCCATTGGGCGCTTATCCTTTTAAAGAGTGGGCCTCAGGAACAGGCGCCGGTTGATAGAATGTTTTGATTTTATTTATTTTATCGAACGAGACCAATTGATTGAATGTCCTGAAGGGGGCGACGCCAAAACCCATCTCCTGCCCCCACTTTGATATTTCGTCCACGAGGCCGTAATCAAATAGACCCAGGGCATAATTCTGTTCCCATCGGCGGGCGCCCAGAATCAGGGTTTCTCCCAGACAGGTATAAACGTCGTTTTTAATGGGGAAGTGAAAATTAAAATTGGAATAGACCTCCGGGGCGTTGGCGACGACATCCAGGACCAGGACATCCGGTCTTTGCATCACCAGTTCCATGGAGGTGTTACGCGGGGCGGTGTCGTCCAGAATGACGGCTCCCGGTTTCAGATGCCGGGGTTGAATAATGACTTCAAGAGAATTGGTCACCACAACAATGATATCGGCCTCTTTCAAATCGGAGATATTGACGGAAACGACCACTTTTCTCGGTTCGACAACCTCTTTTCTCGGTTCTGAAATTTCTTTTGCAAGTTTCTCCAGAGCCTGTTTCTTCCGCTGTCGGTCAATGAGGAGGAGTTTCCCCGGTTTTTTTTGGGAAATGAGGCGCGAGACCGGGTTTCCCATATAACCTGCGGCGCCCAAAACGGCAACCGTGAGGGTCCGGAGGTCTTTTTCAAGCATTTTCGCGACCTCGTCAAGCATGTTCAGAATAATGGAAGTGGTGTAGGCATGTCCCGAAGTGATCCCTGTTTTCACCTTGTCGCTTAGATAGGTCCCGCCGTCAGTCATGGAGGCGGTCAACGCTCCAAGCCCGATGATTTTGCACCCCAGTTTTTCGGCAAACTGGACCGTCTTCAGGATCCGGCGTTTGGCGAGTTTGGGATCAAGATGCATCTGTTTTGCCGAAAGGGGACAGATCACAATATAGCCGTTGACCGGCTGGTCTTTGTTCAGGAAGTCTGTCCCTTTTAATCCGGTGATTCTGGAGCCGATCAGAGGGGGGAGGTGATAGATAATTTTTTCAATAAACCGGGATGAAACAAATTTTGCAAACGGGAATTTTTTTTGAACATCCGAGAGGCTCTGCGGGTGAATGAGAAAGCCAAACTCCCCTTTTTTGACCAGACATCTGACGATAAAAACAGGGAGCCAGGGGATCAGGAAATCTCTCAGCGCAAAAAGAATTAAGCCAATGGATTCTATTGCACTGCTTAGCTTTTTTGACAAGGGTTCCGCCTGATCTTAATATCGGAGGGCCTTCGTAAAATGCACTCAATGCCCCCCGTGCCCCCGCGTGAAGCGCCGGCAAAGCCGGTTGCTTCACTTAAAGGGGATTCAAAACGCCTGAACCATAAGTAATGGTCTCGTAAAAAGTCTGAAAAAGCAGTTTTCTGTCATTCCCGTGCAAACGGGAATCCAGTTTTCCCGCGAAAGCGGGTATCTAGCAAAATCAATGGATTCCCGATAAAGTCATTCGGGAATGACGTAACGTGTATTATGGCAATCAAGCACTAGATTCCCGCTTTCGCGGGAATGACGACTTCTTACAAGACCATCATAAGTATATTTCTTACAGAAAATGCAATAAATGGGCCTTTCATATTAAAATCAATCAGAAATAAAAATCTTTAAATTTCAAATTGTTGTGCATTACCTGTGAAGGAGAAAAGTGTTCCAGAATGACCGGGGTATGAAGTTAGGGTAAGACTTAAGCCGTTTTTTGGAGGAGTTCGGCCATTTGGGAATGAATCTGTCCGTTGGAAGCCAGAATGTTTTTTGAATAGATCGAGAGCGCTTCTCCGTTAAATCCGGAGACCCGGCCTCCGGCTTCTTCGACGATTAAACTTCCCGCGGCCACATCCCACGGGGAGAGGTTTAATTCCCAGAAGCCGTCAAAATATCCCGCGGCCAGATAACAGAGGTCAAGCGCGGCGGAGCCGGTCCGTCTGACCCCCTGGGAAGCCTGGCTGAGCTGAAAAAAGTGAGAAAAAATCTGGCCGGGATTTTCTCTGAAATCATAAGGAAAACCGGTAACGAGAAGCGAGCGGCGAAGCTCATTTTCTTTTGAGACCCGGATCGGCTGGCCGTTCAGGAATGCCCCGGTCCCCTTTGAAGCGTAAAACAGATCGTTTCTGAAGGGGTCATACACGACCCCCAGAATAACGGCTCCGTCATATTCGAGGCCGATCGATACGCAAAAAAAGGGAAACCCATGAACATAATTGGTGGTGCCGTCCAGGGGGTCGATAATCCATTTATAAGGTGAAGTAACCCCTTTGAGGGGTGCTTCACGCGGGGGTACGTGGGGGAGGCGAGCCTCCGAGCTAGCTTTGGAAGCGTTCCCACAGCGTACATGAGACTTTAACTCAGTTCTTTTACGAAGGCCCTCCGATATATCAGGTGAAGTAACCGGCTTTGCCGGTGCTTCACGCGGGGGCGCCTGTTGAAGGAGACCTCCTTCTTCGGCCAGAATCTGATGGCCGGGAAAGCGCTCTTTAATCAGGCCGGTAATCACTTTTTCAGATTCCAGGTCGATGTTGGAAACCAGGTTATGCTTCCCCGGATCTTTATATTCCACATGGAGCTGGCGATTGTGCCGGGTGAGGACTTCTCCCGCCATCCGGGCCGCCGCGGTCGCAAGGTCTAAAAACGATTTCATCTCCTGTTATCCGTTTTGTTGTTCGAGCATGGTTTTGATCCGGTGAATGAAGTTGATGGCGTCCATTGGGGTCAGGTTCAAAAGGTCGATTTTTTTAATCATTTCCACGGCCTGATTTCTATTCGATTCGGCCCGGGAGAGAAACAGGTCGACCTGGTTCTCTTTGGGAGGAGGCGCCTCGCTGGAATGGGATATTCTGGGAAGGCCGGAGGCGTCGAGCGCTTCTCCCTCGAGATTGGCCAGCAGCTCCTTTGAACGTTTGATGACTTCGGGAGGGATGCCGGCAAGCCGGGCGACCTGGATGCCGTAACTCCGGTCGGCCGCGCCGGGGGCGATCTTTCTCAGAAAAATGATTTCATCATTCCATTCTTTAACCGAGATATTATAATTTTTCGCGTATGCCCATGTCAGGGGCAGGCCGGTCAGTTCAAGATAATGGGTGGCAAAGAGGGTCCGGCTTCCGGTCTGTTTCAAAATGTATTCGGCCACGGCCCAGGCGATGCTGATCCCGTCGTAGGTGCTCGTCCCTCTTCCGATTTCATCAAGAAGGATAAGGCTTCCGGAGGTTGCGCTGTTTAAGATGCCGGCGGTTTCCATCATTTCGACCATGAAGGTGCTCTGTCCCTGGCTGAGATAGTCTGCCGCTCCGATTCGGGTAAAAAGCCGGTCAACGATTCCGAGGGTGCATTCCTTTGCCGGGACAAAGCTTCCCATCTGGGCCATGATCGCGATCAGGGCCACCTGCCGCATATAGGTCGATTTTCCGGCCATATTCGGCCCCGTGATGACCATCATGGCGTTCTCCGGGTCGAAAAAGGCGTCGTTTGGAACAAATTGCCCCGGGGGGAGGATTTTCTCGATGACCGGGTGCCTCCCTTCGACGATTTTTAAGCCGCGAGAGGCCTCTTCAATGACCGGACGGACATAATGGTTCTCTCTGGCGGTTTCCGCAAAGGCGATCAGAATATCGAGCGCGGCCAGGGTATTGGCCATCCAAAGGATTCTGGAAGACTCGTCCGAAACGCTTATCCGGATTTTTTCAAAAATAGCTTGTTCTAACTCCCGGATAGTTTTCTCGGACTCCCTGATTTTATATTCATATTCGGTGAGTTCCGCGATGGTATACCGCTCGGCATGGGTCAGGGTCTGTTTCCGATGATAATGCCCGGGGACGCGGTCGGATTTCCCTTTCGGGACTTCAATGTAATAACCGGCGACCTGGTTGTACCTGATTTTTAACTGCTCGATCCCGGTTTTTTCTTTCTCTATTTTTTCCAGGCCGGCCAGGAACGTTTTCATATTCCGGCCGAGGGATTTCAACTCGTCAAGTTCGGGGGAGTATCCTCCTTTAATTAAAGACCCTGCATCCGGGGAAAGGGGGGAATCTTCGGCGATGGAACTTTCAATCAGATGGATGAGATCTTCGAGGTTATCCCACTTTTTCAGAAATTCCTCCAATAAGGGGGGGAGGGAGAGCTGGAGCTGTTTCTCAATGGCTTTTAGCGGGAGAAGCGATTTTTTTAAGGCAACCAGGTCCCTGCCACTACAGCCGTTTAACGAAATCCTGCTGACCATTCTTTCGATATCATGAATCCCTTTAAGTCCGCTGATCAAGCGGCGTGACAATTCAAAACGGTGATAGAAGAAGTCAACGCACGCCTGCCTCCGCTCGATCTCCTCTTGATGAATCAGGGGCCTTATCATCCATTTTTTGAGCAGGCGGCTCCCCATGGCGGTTTCGGTTTTATCCATTACCCAGAGGAGCGAGCGCTCTGTTTTCCCGTCGTAGCTGTTCCGGTCCAATTCGAGGCTCAGATGGGTGGAATGGTCCATGATCATAAACCCTTCGGAGCGGATCAGGTTCAGCCGGGTGACGTGCGACAGGGGGGCTTTCACCATCTGGAGCAGATAGGAGAAAAGAGAACCTGCGGCAGAGACCGCCATTGGTCGGTCCTCGCAGCCGAAAACAGAAAGGTCGGGGACGTTAAAGTGGTCCAGGAGGGTTGAGGCCGAGGGTTCGTAAGCAAACCGGTCCGGCGGGATCCGGTGGAATTTCCAGCAGGGGTTCGACTCGATCTGTTTGAGCGCCGGATCGGACAGAGGCCCGTCAGGGATGAGGATCTCTCTGGGGCGGAGGGTTTCCAGCTCCTTGCAAAGATCAGAAAGGGCGTTCTTCCCTTCAAATTCCGCGCAGTTAAAATCTCCGGTTGAAATGTCGATAAAGGCCAGGCCCGCCTTTTCATGCCCGGCAACGAAAGCGGCGAAGTAATTGTTGCTCTGGCTCTCCAGAAGCTCCGATTCGATAAGGGTTCCGGGAGAAATGACCCTGACGACCTCCCGCTTAACGATTCCTTTGACCATGCGGGGATCTTCCATCTGCTCGCAGAGAGCGACCCGCAGGCCGGCCCTGATGAATTTGACGAGATAATTGTTCAAAGCATGGTGGGGGATTCCGCAAAGGGGAATGCCGTTTTCCTTTGATTTATCCCTCGAGGTCAGGGCGATATTGAGTATTTTGGAAGCGGTGACGGCATCCTCAAAAAACATTTCATAAAAATCCCCCACCCGAAAAAGGAGAATGGCCTCCGGGTGGTTTTTTTTGATGGCCAGATATTGTTTCATCAGAGGGGTATGTTCCATGGGATCGGCCTGCCGGGAGATTAAAGGGTTTCCGGAGGGTCCCCCTGCGATAAAACGGGAGAAACCGGTGGAGGAGGGGGCGTCGGCTCCGGCAGGGTCCTCAGAGCGCCAATCTGTTCTTCCAGGGAATCGATCTCTTTTTTCTGCCTTCTTGTTTCCAGCTTCAGTCTAATCCAGCCCGGGAAGATCAGGATAATGGCGGCAACGAGTCCGGATAAAAAGGTTCCCGAAAAGAGCAAATAGAGAGGGACGGGCTTATTAAATTCCAGAAACTGGATCTGGACCGCCTGGTCCCGGTTGTTGATTAGAAAAAAGAAAAGGATGACGAACAGAATGGTAAATAAAATCGCCCGGATCATAAGCGCTCCCGCTATTTTTTAAAGATAGAAAGAAGTTTATCGTAGGTCCGCTCGAGATGTTCGGGCATGACCTTGACCTCTGAAATTAAAGGCATAAAATTGATATCCCCCGTCCATCGCGGAACGATATGGATGTGGACATGGTCTTCGATCCCGGCCCCCGCCGCTTTTCCCATATTGATTCCCAGATTAAATCCCTCGGGGTTAAAAGCCTGCCTGAGCGCAAAAACCGAGGCCTGAACGCTCTCCATCATATCGGTCAGCGTCTCTATGGGCAGAAGGTCGACTCCGTTGACATGTTGATAGGGGGAGATCAGCAGATGGGCGTGGTTATAGGGGTAAATATTCATCATGACGAATGACAGCCTGTTTTTCCGGAGGATAAAATTCTCTTTGTCCCGGTTTTCTTTCGGTTTGTCGCAAAAGATGCAGCCGGCCGGTTTTTTACCTTTAATAAATTCCATGCGCCAGGGGGCCCAGAGCGGTTTCACGTGAGTTGTCCCTCCTTTCCCCGGCTCGGGTCGGCAGAAGGGGGCGGGGGTTCCAGTTTGAGTTCTTTCATGATCTCCTGAAGGTCCCCCCACGAGGTCTTTTTTTCAGAGGGGTTTCGGAGGAGATATGCCGGGTGATAAGTCGGCATCAGCTTGATCCCCTCATAAAGATGGAACCGTCCCCGCAGTTTGGAGATCTTTTCTTCTGTTTTTAAAAGCGTCCGGGCGGCAAAAGCGCCCAGGGTGCAGATGACTTTAGGATTCAGCGCCTTGATCTGCGCCGTTAAGAAAGGGGAGCAGGCGGCAATCTCTTCAGGCTCCGGGTTCCGGTTATTCGGAGGCCGGCATTTCACCACGTTGGCGATAAAAACCTGTTCCCGGGTCAATCCCATCGCCTCGATCATTTTTGTCAAAAGCTGGCCGGCTCTTCCCACAAAAGGTTTTCCCTGCAAATCCTCCTCCTCTCCCGGGCCTTCCCCCACAAAGAGGATGCCGGGATCGGGAGATCCCGTTCCAAAGACGATCTGCGTGCGGGTGGCGTGGAGGTTGCATCGCTGGCAATCTCCCATCCACTCGCGGATATCCTCAAGCGTCCGGAGATTCCTCGGCGCCGCCGGCTGCGGAACCTTTTTTACGCCCATATCAGAGACCCCCATTTCATGCGCAAAACGAAGATGCTCTTCAACGGCCTTGACAATAGAAACATATTCCTCCTGCAGAGTTTTGCCCGATTTTTTCATGGTAAACCGAGTCCGGGCATGGCGGAGAAAACTCCCGCCGTTGAAAAATGAAGCGCTCTTTTATCCTCTCCCTCAAAGGTCAATTGAATATCAAGCCTGTCGGGGGGGAGGAGCGCTTTTGCCCGTTCAGGCCATTCAATGATCAGGACCGTTTCGGGATCTTCCTGTTCAAACAGTCCGAGCCGTTGAACCTCTTCGGGAGAATCAAGGCGGTATAAATCGACATGGGCCAGGGGGAACTTCCCCCGGTATTCTCCCCTCAGGATAAACGTCGGACTGCAGAGGTTTTCCGGATGAATACCCAGGGCCGCTCCGATTCCTTTGACAAAAGAGGTCTTTCCGGCGCCAAGGGGCCCTGACAGGGTAATCACCTCTCCCCCTTTGAGAACGCTCCCGAGGGTTCTGCCGGCGGCAACCGTTTGGTCCGTACTCTCTGTTTTGACCAGGCCCCGCATCTTAAGCCGCCGATTCCATCGCTTCAGCCAGATCTCGCAGCATGCCAAAGCCCCCGGCAACCGCTTCGGGTTGGGTGTCTTTGATGCCGTCATAAGGTTTGCTGATAATTACGGCATCGGGGCCGCAGACGATGGCCGAGTACTGTTCAAGCTGAGGGAGAATTCTGACTACTTTTTCGTTTTTAAAAAAAAGCCTGGCCCGTTCTTCGTCGCTGCTCCGGATTTCAAACCGCGGATCGAGATCAGGAATGACTTTTCCCGCATTTTTCTCGAGCCGGTTGTTTTGCACCGGCCTGTAAAAGTTTTCTTTTTTCAGAAAAAGGGAAAAGGGGGCTTTAACTTCCACCGAGCTGGTAAAGTAAATCACGCTGGTCTGCTTCCCCTCTGCGGTATAAAAAAACGCCGAAAGTTTCCGATTTCTTTCCTTCCCTTCAAAAGAGGGAAAAGAGAGGATATTTTTCTGAACGGCTTTCCCTTCGATGCCGCCGATTTGGGCGGGGAGCCGCTGAAGGTTTTTCAAAATCTTTCTCCGGCTCTTTACCGTATGGGTGAACATGCTCAGAACCAGCGCGACCATGAGGATGGAGAATAAGAGGCTCAGTTCAAAAATCATTTTTCGATTGTCCTTTGGCTAAAAGTTGCATTCCCTCTGGAATTTTTTCAATCAGATCGCCGGCGATCAGACCCTGCTCCCCTTTTTCTCCGGCGGCGAGGTCCCCTGAAAGCCCGTGTAAATAAACGCCGATCCGGGCGGCATCCAGAACCGAAAGGCCTTGCACGCACAGCCCTGCGATGATCCCGGTCAGCACATCTCCGGTTCCGGCCGTGGCCATTCCGGGATTTCCGGTAGGATTGATCCAGACCTCCCGATCCGGATTTGAAATCAGGCTGTAGGCCCCTTTTAACAAGATCGAACATCCGAATTGCCTGGCTGTTTCCGCGACAAGGGCCAGCCTCTCTTTTTGTACTGTTTTCACGTCGGTTCCGAGGAGCCGGGCCAGCTCTCCCGGATGAGGCGTTAAGAGAAGGGGCGCCCGGACCTTTTTGAAGAGGCCGGGATCGCCGGCCAGAAGGTTAAGGCCGTCGGCGTCGAGAATGATGGGGGAATCGAGCTGTACCAGAAGCCTTTTAATCAACTCTCCGGTTTCCGGGTGGGTGGAAATCCCGGGGCCTATCGCCACCCCGTCTTTATCTTTAGAAAAAGAAAGAATCATTTTTTCGGCGGCCAGCGCGGGGGTCCCCTCGGGAGTTTGCGGAAGGGGGAGCGTCATGGCTTCAGGGACAAAGGGATCTGGGAGATCGAGCTGTTGGGGAAGCGCCCAGGTGACCAGTCCGGCGCCGGAACGGAGGGCGGCCTTGCAGCAAAGCGCTCCCGCGCCCCTTTTTCCCCTTGATCCGGCAATCACCAGCAGATGGCCGAAAGTCCCTTTATGAGACTCCTGCCTGCGCGCTTTGGGAAAGATTTTCTCAAGAAAAGGGATATCCAGCAGTTCTGTTTTAAAATGCTTCCGTTCGACCAGCGCCTCCGGAATGCCGATATCTTCGACAAAAAGCTTCCCTCGAAGGGAGGCTCCTGGAAAGAGGAAATGGCCTTTTTTAGGAAGTCCATACGTGACGGTGATCTCTGCTTTTACCGCGTCTCCCAGGACCCATCCCGAATCGGCTGAAACACCCGAGGGGATATCGAGCGCGATGACCGGTTTTTCTGACCTGTTGATCAGCCGGATGGCTTCCAGGATTTTTCCTGCAACGGGACGGCTTAACCCTGTTCCGAAAATCGCGTCGGCGATGAGTCGGCTTTGCGCGAGAAGAGCGGGAAGCGAATCGAAATAGTGTTCCCCGTCAACGATTTGTCCGCCGATTTTTTTATAAATGTCAATCTGGGTCCTGGCATCTCCTTTTAAGGAGCGAAGTCCTGAAACCATAAAAACGGTTGGGGAAAAGCCTTCCTGAAAAAGGGAGCGGGCCAGGACCAGGCCGTCCCCGCCGTTATTCCCTTCTCCCGCGACGATTAAAACCGGTTTTTTCTTAAGGGGGCCGAAGCGGGAAGCGATTCTCGCAAAGGTTTTCTGGCCGGCCATTTCCATCAGCAGGAGAGAGGGGATGCCGAATGCTTCGGCGGCCTCCCGGTCAAGCTGTTTCATTTCGTTTGAGTCAACGACTTTCAAGAATCACCTGTCCTAAAGAGTAATCGGCGTCATGCGATAGTGAGACATGAATCCGGCCGACGTTTTTTTCCTGAAGAAGTTCCTTGATTTTTCCGTAGACATGAACAACAGGCTGGCCTCCGGGGAGATGGCCCACCTCGGCTTCTTTCCACTGGACGCCGCCCCGCCAGCCGGTTCCCAGGGCTGTAAACATAGCCTCTTTAACGGCAAACCGCCCCCCGAAAAAGAGGTGGGGGTTTGGATGCCGGTTGCAATAGTCCTGTTCCCCCCTGGTGAAGATCCTGTCGAGGAACCGCCCCTCCCATTTTTCAATGGCTTCCTTGATCCGGTGGGTGCGGACGATATCTATTCCAATTCCGATGATCATCTTTAAAACGGCTGGTTTTTGTCGTAACGGGTGACGAGCTGTTTCATTTCAGAGACCGCTTCTTTTAAACCGGCAAAAACAGCTCTGGAAATGATGCTGTGTCCGATATTAAACTCCCCGATTGCGGTAATGCAGGCAAGGGGGGCGATGTTCCGGTAATTCAGTCCATGGCCCGCGTTGATTCCGATTTTGAGTTTTGATGCCATGGAAATAACCTGGACTATTTTTTTGAGCTCTTCTTCGATTTCGGCCGGCTGGACCGCTCTGGCGTATTGGCCGGTATGGATTTCAATAATGTCCGCATTGATTTTGTGGGCCATTTTTAATTGTTCCAGGTCAGGGTCGATAAAAAGGCTGACCTTGATATTGGTGTCATGAAGAAGATCGATATTTTTTTTCAGATTGTCTTTGTGGACCACCACGTCGAGCCCCCCTTCGGTGGTCAGTTCTTTCCGTTTTTCGGGGACCAGGGTGACCAGATAAGGCCGGATCGAAATAGCCATTTTAACCATCTCTTCGGTGGCCGCCATTTCGAGATCGAGGGGGACCTGAAGCGTCTCCCGGAGGAGACGGACATCGCGGTCCTGAATATGGCGGCGGTCTTCCCGCAGATGGACCACAATGCTGTCGGCCCCCCCCAGTTCAGCCAGAACGGCGGCAGAAACCGGATCGGGCTCCGGCCCCCCGCGGGCCTGCCTGAGGGTGGCGATATGGTCGATATTGACTCCAAGTTTGCTCATCGGCGTTCCTATTATGGGGGCTCGCGTCGCCCCCTCCCTCCCAGCTAGCTTTGGGAGCGGTTCCACAGCGGACATCAGCTTTTCCCCCCATCTCACTCGCCTTGCTCGCTGGGTATCTATGAATAATAACCGGGTAATTATGACAAAAAGTCATTCCGGCATGTTTTAAGCCGGAATCCAGTGACTTTGCCTGCGTATTTTCTTCAAAACACCTGGATTCCCGATAGAAGCATTCGGGAATGACGAAAAAGTGCCGCTGTAGTGTTAAGCAAAGCGGAATGTTCATCCGTTTGGTCGGAAAAGACTGGATTACCCGCCTGCGCGGGTATGACGGTTCTACGCGAGTCCTGAGAGGTTTTTTTCGTCATTCCCGCGAAAGCGGGAATCCAGAAGATTTTTCTATCTCTGTTCTTGGCCCCGGTTGACCGTTGTCCTGCTCAGGGGTTGGAGGAAAACGTGATCTTGTCTTTCAGGTTGGAGGAAACCGTGACGTTCCCGTTTTTATCAACAATGACCCCGCCGATGCCGGGGAGCTTTTCAATGAGCGCCATCCCTTTTTCCGGCCCCATCACAAAAATGCCGGTATCGAGGCTGTCGGCGATAATCCCCTCGCCGGCGATAATGGAGACCGACTGGCATTCCCGGGCGGGCTGGAGTGTTTTGGGGTCGAGCAGATGGTGGTAGCGGGTGCCGTCTTTCATAAAGAACCGTTCGTAATCTCCGGCGGTGGAGATGGCCTGATCGGTCAGGTCGAGATAAGCCAGAACCTCCCCTTTTTTCCGGGGATGGTTGATCCCCACGCGCCAGGGTCCCCCATCGGGTTTCCTGCCGAAGACCTTCAGGTCTCCCGCAAGCGCGACGATCCCGGACGTGATCCCCTGCTGGCGCAAGACTTTTTCAACAAGATCGGCGGTAAATCCCTTGCCGTTTCCCCCGGAGTCGATTTTCATCCCTTTTTCTTTTAAAAAAACGGTATGGTTCAAAGGGTCCAGAATAATTTTCCCCTCGTCGATCAGCGGTCTGATTTGGCGGAGCTCTTCCGGCGTCGGAATATGGGGCGCGTCGGTCACTCCCCAGAGTTTCACCGCCGGACCGATGGCGATATTAAACCCCCCTTCGGTCAGTTTGCCCGCTTCCAGCGCTTTTTCGATCAGGGCGAAAGTTTCAGGGCCGGCGGAGACAGCCGCTTTTCCCGCCATCTGGTTGATTTTAGAGAACTCGCTGGTTTCCCGGTAAACGCTTAACAGCTCTTCAAGCCGTTTGATTTCAGCAAACCCGGCATCCATCGCGTGATCCGCTTCTTTTTCGGAAGAGGCGACAACGGTCAGTTCAACGAGGGTCCCCATCCGGTACTGGCTTCGATGGAATGTTTTTGAATGGGGAGCGCAGGAGGAGGAGACCAGGACCAAAAAAAGGAGAAGCGGGAGAGGAATGCTCCGCCGGATAGCCAGCCTGTTTACCATGGCCAAAACGGGATAGCAAAAAGCATAGTCATTGAGGAGTCCCTTTAATTATGATATAAATTAAATTCAGCTTTTATTTCTAGTGCTTGATTGCCATAATACACGTTACGTCATTCCCGAATGACTTTATCGGGAATCCATTGATTTTGCTAGATACCCGCTTTCGCGGGTATGACAATTTATTTGCGCTAACTTTTGCAACTAAGCACTAGGCTTTTATTTTTAGCCTTTTATCTCTGTTCTTGGGGCCTGACGGGTTGAATTACTATACCATAAAAAAAAGAGAGCCCGTAAGCCAATTTTCAATTGATTATCAGGAGGCGCTGAACGCCGCCCAGTATGAAGTCGCGACCTCTTTGCAGGGACCTCTTCTGGTCGTTGCGGGGGCCGGGAGCGGCAAGACCCGCACCCTGATCTACCGGCTGGCGCGCCTGATTGAATCGGGCATTCCTCCTGAAAACATCCTGTTATTGACCTTTACCCGGAAAGCCGCCCAGGAAATGCTCAAACGGGCGGCTCTTCTGATGGACGACCGGTGTGAAAAAATCGCCGGCGGAACGTTTCATTCCGTGGCCAACCAGATCTTGAGAAAACATGGCGGACTGATCGGACTCGACCCCTCGTTTACCATTCTGGACCGTCCCGATTCGGAAGAGGTCATTCAGCTTCTCAGGCATACACTCGGGCTGTCCGAAAAAAAACGCCGGTTTCCGAAAAAAGGGACGATCCTGGAGATGATCAGCGCGTCCCGGAACAGAAACCTCCCTTTGGAGGAGATCGTTTTTTCCGGTTATGAACATTTTTCCCATGAGCTGGAAAGCCTGGCCCGCTTAAAAGAGCTTTATGCTCAATATAAGGAGCAGAAACAGCTCGCCGATTATGATGATTTGCTGGTGAAATGGCTGGAACTGATGAAGCGTTTTCCCGAAGTGCGGGATCAGCTCGGGCGTCTCTACAAATATATTATGGTGGATGAATATCAGGATACGAATGTCCTCCAGTCCGAAATTGTCAAAGCGCTTGCCTTTACGCATCGCCATCTGATGGCCGTGGGGGACGATGCTCAAAGCATTTATTCTTTCCGGGGGGCCTCCTTTCAGAACATGTTTGATTTTTCGAGGGATTTTCCCGAAAGCCGCCTTCTGACCCTGCGGGAGAATTACAGGAGCCATCAGAAAATCCTCGATCTGGCCAATCAGGTGATCGAGCAGGCGGCATTAAAGCATGAAAAAACTTTAACCAGCCGGAAAAAAGAGGGGCCGCTCCCCGTGCTGGTTCAGGCGCCGGATGAAAACTTGCAATCCAGATTCATCTGTCAAAAAATTCTCGAACTGAGGGAAGAGGGGATTCCTCTGGAGGAGATCGCGGTTTTATTCCGATCGAGCTACCACTCGTTTGATCTCGAAGTCGAACTGGCAAAATACAACATTCCATTTCAAAAAATGGGCGGAATGAAGTTCGTTGAAACCGCGCATATCAAGGATGTCCTGGCCTATCTGCGGGTCGTTCAGAACCCGAAGGATGCTGTCGGATGGAGCCGGATTCTTCTCCTGCTCGACGGCATCGGGGTGAAGACCGGCCAGCGGATCATTCAAATTCTTCTGAATGCGGGGAATTTGTCCGAGGGGTTGGAGCAGATGGGGCAGGAAAAAGAAAAGCCGCTCCGGCCCTTATTCTCCCTGATTGAGGCCATCGAACCGCTGGCCCCTCCGGACCAGATTGCCAGGGTTATCGATTACTATTTTCCGATCCTTCGGGAAAAATACGATGATTATCCAAAGAGATTAAAGGATATCGAACATTTAAAAACCCTTTCGGAGCGGCACCGGTCGCTCGACCTTTTTCTTGCCGATATCATGCTTCACCCTCCCGATGAAAACTTTCCGGTCTTTGGACCGACCGATCCACAGGTCGGAGCGAAAATGACGGGAGAAAAAGAGGATGAGCGGATGGTTTTATCGACCATCCATTCCGCAAAAGGGCTGGAATGGCAGGCCGTTTTTATCATCTGGCTTCTGGATGGAAAGTTTCCCTCCATCCATTCGATTGAAAAGGGGGAAGAGCTCGAAGAGGAGCGGCGCCTTTTTTATGTCGCGGTGACCCGGGCAAAAGAAAAGCTGTTTCTTTCTTATCCGATCAATATCTACGATCACCGGACGGGGACGGTATTGTCTAAACCGTCCCGGTTTCTCGACTCTATTCCTCCGGAATTCCTGGAGGAGTGGACGCTGGTCCCCGAAGAAGGGCCGGCTTCATTTTAACCGAATAAGGATAGGCTGACATGAAACTTATTTTAAGATTTGTCCATCTCTCCTCATTGACTGTCTGGTTTGGCGGCGTTCTCTTTTTGTCTTTCTTTATTGCCCCGGTGATGTTTAAAACCTTCCCGGTCGACCGGGCGGGTGAAATCATGAATGCGATTTTTCCGCTCTATTATCTGATGGGGATTTCGGCCGGCTTTCTGGCGCTCATCTCCCTGTTGTTGCTTTCTAAAAAGAAACCCTGGGTCCGCCTGTTGCTTATCGCGGTTATGCTTGTCGCGACCCTCTATGGCGGGCTGGTTGCGGGCAAAAAGGCCGGCCTCCTCCGGCTGGAGATGAAAGAGACGAAAGACCAGCTCCGGCTGACTCTGTTAAAAAACGACTTTCACAGCCAGCATCGTTTATCGATGATTTCCAACGGGGTGGTTCTGGTTTTAATTCCGGTGGTAGTTTTATTAACGGCAAGGAATTTAAATGACGCTTAAAAAGCAGGGCTGAGAACAAAGGAAGCGGATGGACAATTTTATTCTTTATAACCCGACCCGGATTGTTTTCGGGGTCGGAGAAATCGACCGGGCGGGGGTGGAAGCCGTCAAATTGGGCTCCCGGGCGCTGGTGGTGACCGGCAAGACTTCGGCGCGCCGTTTTGGAATTCTCGACCGGGTAACGAAATCTTTGGCGGCGGCCGGCGTCGAGGTTGTCCTCTTCGATCAGGTTGAACCGAACCCCCGGGCGGCGACCATCGATGCGGGGGGGGAACTGGCCAGAGAAAGCAGATGTGATTTGGTCATCGGGCTGGGCGGGGGCTCTCCGATGGACGCTTCAAAGGGGATCGCGGCGATGGCCCTCCAGAAAGGATCGATCTGGGAGCATATCAAAAGCGGGCCGGGCCCGTTTAAAAAAATCACAAAGGCCCTCCCCATCTTTACCATTCCCACCTTTGCCGGAAGCGGTTCGGAAGCCAATTCCTACGGTGTGGTGACGAACCGGGAAACCCGTCAGAAGGCTGTTTTTGCCGGGGAGGTTTTATTTCCCCGGACCGCCCTGATCGACCCCGCGTTAACGGTGACCGTTCCTCCTGCGGCAACCGGCGAAGGGGGGATTGACATGCTCTGCCATCTTTTAGAAAGTTATTTCACCGGGAATGACCGCTCTCCGGTTCAGGACCGGTTAACGGAAAGCCTGGTTTCGGTCGTTGTTGAAAATCTGGGAAAAGCGGTTCGGCAGGGGAGCGACCTCGACGCCCGGACAGCCCTCTCCTGGACCAGCACGCTGGCTTTATCCGGGACGATCGACTCAGGCCGGCAGGGGGCTTTTCCCATCCATTGGATCGAGCATTCCCTGAGCGCTCATTATGACATCCCCCATGGACGGGGGCTTGCCATTCTTCTCCCCCGGATGGTGGAATATACGATGGAAGCCAGGCCGATCCGGTATGCCCGGCTGGCCAAGCGGGTTTTCGGCTCCCATGTGGTGGGGACGGGGAGGTCCAATCTGGAGGCCGCGACGATCTTTCATCAGGAACTCATCAAATGGATGAAAGGGGTCAATATGTTTTCATCCCTGAGGGATGCCGGGATCGGCGACTCGTTGTTCAAAAAAATGGCGGATGACGCGATTTATCTTTATGGGCGGGGAAAAGATTACCTCGAAAATCCAAGAAAAATTCCCGCAGAAGGGATATTGGAAATATTGAATAGATCGCTCGGTATAGCGGATCCCGCATGACCGGAAAACCCGAGTTTTTTCTCAAATTTATTATCTGGGAGCGATTGATCAAGGGATTGCTTTTAATTCTGATATCCCTCAAAGGGATGTCCCTCATGAACCGGGACCTTCGGCAGGTCGTCGACGGCTTGATTGCGCAATTTAACCTCGATGTCGACCGTTCCGTCATCGCCATGACCCTGAAAAAAGTCGGGATGATCAACGGACACCTTCTGTTTATCATTTCTATCGCCGTATTTCTCTATGGCGTTCTCGATCTCGTTGAGGCCTATGGCCTCCATAAGCGGAGAAGATGGGCCGAATACCTCACCGTATTCGCCACGGCCCTTTTTATTCCGTTTGAAATTTACGAAGTCCTGGAAAAGCTCACCCTGATCCGGGGGGGGGCGTTAATTCTAAACGTTGTCATCGTGATCTTTCTGATCCGGCATAAAGAATTGTTCCCCAATACTCCTTTTTTAGGAAAAAAGCGGGAAGTCCGCCCATAAGTGATTTATTCTGGCTGATGAGATACTATTTTCTCTGGGAGACGCCTGACGCAACCGCCGCCTTCAACACCGCTTCCGCCACCTTCTCTCCGACGGTTTTATTGAAAATGCTCGGAATAATATAATCCTCCGACAGTTGATCTTCCTGGACGATCGAAGCAATGGCGTATGCCGCCGCGGTTTTCATCTCCCCGGTAATCTTCTTTGCCCGGCAGTCGAGGGCCCCTCTGAAGAGGCCGGGAAAACAGAGGACATTATTAATCTGGTTGCTGTAATCCGACCGGCCGGTAGCCATAATCCGGGCATAAGGCCCGGCCTCTTCAGGGTTGACTTCAGGAACCGGATTGGCCAGCGCAAAAAGAATCGGGTCGCG
>JACQBY010000053.1 GCA_016201875.1 Nitrospirota bacterium | reverse complement strand
TGACTTTGCCGCCGTATTTTCTTGAAAACACCTGGATTCCCGATAGAGACATTCGGGAATGACGAAAAAGTGCCGCTGTAGTGTTAGCCAGGTAAAAAAATTATCACTAATTAAGAATAACCAAAGTCAAGCGAATTGCCTTACCGGGCAATTGATGTAGAGGACTTGGCCAAGGGACGTGGATGTTCTGTGGAAAAGGAGGAAAGAAAATTTTGCTGGAAGCCCAGGGCCACAGCCTCCAGCTTGCTATGGACCTGAAGTTTTTCAAGAATGTTCTGGATATGGGTCCGCACGGTGCGGTGGCTGATGCAGAGTTTATCCGCAATATCCTTACTCGCCCAGCATTGGGCGATCAGCCTGAGAATTTCGATCTCCCGCGTCGTCAGAGACGAGATCTGGTTTGGCGAAGAAGCCGGGGGAAGGCTCGATTTCTGACCGGTTATTCCCAGTGTCGACAAAACCCGTGAGGTGACCTCTTCAACGATCTCTCCGTTTCCAGCCTTGCCGGGGGAGGAAACCGGCCGAAACAGATGGACAATAATCGGACCTTTCTGCTTTGGACTCGGAACCAGCACGATGCTGATATTCAGCCATATCTGATGGCCGGCTTTTGTCGTCATCTGAATATCATAATTTTTAACCAGACAGCCTTTTTTAGCCACGGTGACCACTGAACAACCCGCAAAGCAGAAGAGGTTGCCTGCCGGATCTTTGCCGGGGAGCACTTCATAGCAGAATCTTCCCAGCACCTCGTCGGGAGTAAAACCAAGAGTATCCTGGGCCGCCTTGTTCCAAAGGATAAACCGGCACTCGGAATCAATCGCAAACACGCCGTCAGCAGTATTGGAGAGTACCTTCAACATATCCGTCATACAGAGCGTCCCCGGACCCATAAGATTCCAAAAGAGGAGTTATTATCACAAAATATCAGAATATTCACAATACCGCAAATGTAGTACAACCAATGCGGTATTCTAACCCTCCAAGTGATGCCAGATTCAAATCATTCATTTGAGGAATTGGACAGGGTCGTGGAGGGACGCTCCCAGAAAAGAGGCGGCATGTCCCCTGTTCTGAAAGATTTCGATGTGGCCTGAACTATTGAGGGTAAAAGAGGATTCTCCTTCTCTGGCTTCCTGATAGAAAGCCTTCCCGCCGACGAGGGTATGGCTCCCGATGATCACGCTCGATTTTTTAAAGTTGACCTCCGGAAGATCAGAGGCCCTGATGTTGGTAATGAGGTTCCCATACCGGTCGATGTACATGACCTGCCCGGTAATTTTATTTTTTTCAATCAGAGGTTTTTGAACCGGCAATCTGACCGGATTGGTGATGATTCTTCCGAACGAAGAACTCTCCATCTCGGTCGAAAGCCAGGCGGCGACAGGGGCAAAAATATCCCGTCCATGAAAAGTGGGTCCGACGGAAGGTAAAAAAAACTTTTTTTCGGTCAGCTCATAAATCTGGCAGGGCCCGTCCTCGTCATAGATGGCGGTTAAAATCCCGTTATCCGGCGCCAGAAAGAACCCGGACCGGCTGACTGCCAGTAAAGGTTTCCTCTCGCTCCCCACTCCCGGATCGACCACGACCAGATGAATGCTCCCTTTAGGAAAAAACCGGTAAGCCGAAGAAATCACAAAAGCGCCGTCTGAAATAGAATAAGGAGGGATGTCGTGCGAAATGTCGACAATCCTGATATCCGGGTTGATCTGGAGGATGACCCCCTTGACGCTCCCTGTGAAATAATCTTTATTCCCAAAATCGGTGGTCAGGGTGATGACCGGCTTCATTTAACCCCCTCATCCGACCTGTGGATCGGTCGATCCAAAGACCGGAACGTAATATTGGTGATTTCGTATTCCACTGTTTTTGCCGGGGCCTGGATCTTTACCGTCGACCCGATCTTATGTCCGATTAAAGCCTTTGCGACCGGCGAGTGGATCGATATTTTATTTTGTTTCAGATCGGCTTCGTCGACCCCGACAATGGCATAAACCTTTTTTTCTTCCGTATCGACATTAATTAAATGAACCGTTGCGCCAAAAACAACCTTGTCGGAGGAGAGGCCGGAGATATCAATCACATGGGCGTTCACTAATTTCCCTTCCAGTTCCCTGACTCTCCCCTCGATAAACGATTGCCGTTCTTTTGCGGCGGAATATTCCGCATTTTCCGACAAATCTCCATGAGACCGCGCTTCCGCGATATCGGCGATGTTTTTGGGCCGTTCAACCCGTTTCAGTTTTTCTAACTCTTTTTGTATTTTTTCATATCCCTGGGTGGTCATCGGTTCTTTCAAAGCAATTTGTCCTCCTGAAATTTTATTTTCTGGCGTGGTAATGTTGAAGCGATTGGACCTGGATTTCCCCTTTTAACAGGGCGCTGATTCCACGAACCGCCGCTTTTGCTCCCGCCATGGTCGTAAAATAAGGTATTTTTTGTTGAATCGTCGTCTGGCGGATCGGATAAGAATCGTCCTGCGAGGCTTTATCCCCCACCGTATTAATCGATAATTGAATTTCCATGTTTTTCATATGGTCAACCACATGAGGCCGTCCTTCGATAATTTTATTGACCTGCCTGATTTCAATCTGATGGCGCGAGAGGAAATCGACAGTTCCCCGTGTTCCGATCAGTTTAAAACCGAGACCCGACAGATCCCGGGCAATCGGGATCAGCGCCGGTTTATCTTTGTCTTTCACGCTTAAAAAGACCGTTCCGGATGTCGGCAGCGGGTTCCCGGCCGCATCCTGGGATTTGGCAAAGGCTTTTCCAAACTCATCGTCGATTCCCATCACCTCTCCGGTCGATTTCATTTCAGGACCGAGAAGAGGATCGACGCCGGGGAATTTTCCAAAAGGGAAAACCGCCTCTTTAACCGCGACATGGTTAAAAAGCCGGGGTTCGGAAATCCCCGTTTCTTTAAGCCGTTTTCCAATCATGAGTTTAATCGCAATTTTGGCCAATGGCAAGCCGATGGTTTTACTGACAAAAGGGACCGTCCGGGAGGCTCTGGGGTTGACCTCCAGAATATAGACCTGCTGGTTTTTAACCGCAAACTGAATGTTTAAGAGGCCGATGACCTTAAGGGCTCTGGCGAGAATAATGGTCTGCCGCTTGATTTCCTTTGTCAGGTCCCCATTGAGAGAAAACGGGGGGAGAGAACAGGCGCTGTCGCCGGAATGGATCCCTGCTTCTTCAATATGCTCCATGATGCCGCCGATGATCACGTCGTCTCCGTCTGAAATGGCATCGACATCGATTTCAACCGCGTCTTCAAGGTATTTATCAATTAACACCGGATGGGAATAGGAAGCCGAAACCGCGTTCTTCATGTAATGGTCGAGGCTCTCCTCGTCATAGACAATGACCATCGACTTCCCTCCCAGAACGTATGAGGGCCGAACCATCACCGGATAGCCGATTTTTCCCGCAATCCGTTTTCCCTCTTCGTCGGAGCGGGCCGACCCGCTTTCGGGTTGAGCCAGACCAAGATCCTCCACCAGTTTTTTAAACCGTTCCCGGTCTTCGGCCAGATCGATCGAATCGGGAGAGGTCCCCAGGATTCTGACTCCCCGATTTTCAAGCGCAAGCGCAAGTTTAAGAGGGGTCTGTCCCCCGAACTGAACTACCACCCCTTCGGGCTTTTCTACTTCAATAATCCTGAGAACATTCTCAAGGGTCAGCGGCTCGAAATAAAGCCGGTCGGCTGTATCGTAGTCGGTGCTGACGGTTTCGGGGTTGCAGTTGACCATTATGGTTTCATAACCTTCTTCTTTCAGGCCCATCACCCCGTGAACACAGCAGTAATCAAACTCGATTCCCTGGCCGATCCGGTTGGGTCCCCCGCCTAAAATAATCACCTTTTTACTGCCGGTCGGTTTTGCCTCGCACTCTTTTTCGTAGGAAGAGTAGAGATAAGGGGTATGGGCCTCGAATTCCGCCGCGCAGGTATCGACCCGTTTAAAAACAGGCAAAATCCCCGCTTCGCTCCGCATCTGATAAATTTCTTCTTCTGAATAGCCGGTCAACTCCCCTGTTTTGTGGTCTGTAAAACCAAAACGCTTGGCCTGTTCCAGAAGATCGATGGAAAGGCTTTTAGACTGGTTTTCGGCCAGATTTTTTTCAAATAAGACGATTTCCTCAATCTGTGAAAGGAACCAGGGATCGATACGGGTATCACGGGCAATCTCTTCGAGATCAAAACCGCGGCGAAAGGCTTCGGCAATATAAAAAATCCTTTCGGCATTGGGAACCAGAAGTTTTTCTTTAATCGATTTTTTTTCCTGTCCCGGCAAAAAGATTGTCCCCTTCTTGAGGTCGAGCCCCTGCCGGTCGATTTCAAGCGAAGAGACCGCTTTCTGGAGACTTTCCTTGAAAGTCCTCGCGATCGCCATGACCTCTCCGACAGACTTCATCTGCGGGGAGAGCGTTTGATCGGCCTGGGGGAATTTTTCAAAATCAAACCGGGGGATCTTCACCACGACATAATCAATGGTCGGCTCAAACGAGGCGGGAGTCGTCCGGGTAATATCGTTGGGAATTTCATCCAGGGTATATCCGACCGCCAGTTTTGCGGCGATCTTCGCAATGGGGTATCCGGTCGCTTTGGAAGAGAGGGCGGAACTTCTTGAAACCCGCGGGTTCATTTCGATCACATACATTTTTCCGTTTTCCGGGTTGAGAGAAAACTGAATATTGGAGCCCCCCGTTTCAACCCCTATTTCGCGGATCACCTTGATCGCGGTATCCCGCATCAACTGATATTCCTTATCGCTCAAGGTCTGAATAGGGGCCACCGTCATGCTGTCTCCGGTATGTACCCCCATCGGATCGATATTTTCAATCGTACAGATAATCGCCACATTGTCGGCTTTATCCCGCATGACCTCAAGCTCGAATTCTTTCCAGCCGATCAGCGACTCTTCAATTAAAACCTCATGGGTGGGGCTTGCCGCAAGGCCCAGATCAATCAATTTTTCAAATTCTTCGCGGTTATAAGCAATGCTCCCCCCCGATCCGCCGAGGGTAAAAGAAGCTCTGATAATCACCGGAAATCCGATCTCTTCTATAATCCCGATCGCCTCTTCTTTGCTCTGAACATATCCGCTTTTAGGGACTTCAATTCCGGCCTTTTCCATCGCTTTTTTAAACAACTGCCGGTTTTCGGCCTTTTTAATCGACTCATAATTGGCCCCGATCAGCTTTACCTGATACTTTTCAAGGACGCCGGTTTCAACCAGCTGAACCGCCGTGTTTAAAGCCGTTTGTCCTCCCATGGTCGGGAGCAAGGCGTCGGGCCTCTCTTTTTCGATGATTTTCTCAACATACTCCGGAAGGATCGGTTCGATATAGGTGGCATCGGCCAGGTCAGGGTCGGTCATAATCGTCGCCGGATTGCTGTTAATCAAGATTACCTGGAACCCCTCTTCTTTTAAGACCTTGCAGGCCTGGGCTCCGGAATAGTCAAACTCGCAACCCTGGCCGATGACAATCGGGCCGGAGCCAATAATCAAGATTTTTTTAATGTCTGTCCGTTTTGGCATGATGAGGTTCGTTTCGACTTGTTAACGTCGAGGCTGTTTGTCCATTAAATTAATAAACCGGTCAAAAAGATAGCTAGAATCATGAGGGCCAGGCGATGCTTCCGGATGGTATTGTACCGAAAAGACCGGAAGAGAGCGGTGTTTCATCCCCTCGACCGTCTGGTCATTTAAATTGATATGCGTCAGCTCCATGTCTGAGGAGATAGAATCCATATCGACGGCAAACCCATGATTTTGAGCCGTAATCTCGACTTTTCGGGTGCTCAACTCCATCACAGGCTGATTCCCCCCATGATGGCCGAATTTCAGCTTATAGGTTTTTCCGCCAAAGGCAAGGCCTAAAATCTGATGCCCGAGACAGATCCCGAATATCGGGACTTTGTCGACTAATTTCTCGACATTTCGAATGGCATAAGAGACCGCTTCCGGGTCGCCCGGGCCATTTGATAAAACGATGCCATCGGGGGATAACTCCAACGCTTTTGACCAGGGGGTCTCTGCCGGGAGGACGACCACCTCGCAACCCCTCCCTGAAATCATCCTGAGAATATTTTCTTTAACGCCAAAATCATAAACTAAAACTTTAAATTTATTATTTTCACCGAGTTTCCAGTGATGAAGGCTCTCTGCCGTAACCTCTTTGACCAGATCCTGGCCGATCACGCCTCTGGCCTGTTTAAGTTTTTCCACCAGATGCGCGGTATCAAATTCTTCGGTCGAAATCATCCCGAGTTTCGATCCCCGATCCCTCAAATGGCGGGTCAATGTTCTTGTTTCAATGCCATAAATACCAATAATATCATTATCTTTTAAGTAGATATCTAAAGGTTTACTTAAATAGTAATTCCGTGGGTTAAAACAGACCTCTTTTGCAATAAAACCGCCCAGGAAAGGTTTTCTCGATTCATGATCCGAATCGTTAACGCCATAATTTCCAATATGAGGATAGGTCATCGTGACCAGCTGGCCCCGGTAAGAAGGATCGGTAATAATCTCCTGGTAGCCGGTCATACTGGTATTAAACACCACCTCTCCGGACGTCTCTCCTTCGGCCCCAAAAGAAAATCCGTCAAACACCAGGCCATCTTCCAGAACCAAAACCGCTCTTTTCTTTTCTTTCGCCATATTCAACTCTTCCTGTCATACCCGAAGGATCCTATCGGGTATCCATGATATTTATGTAAATCTGGATTCCCGCTACAACCATGCGGGAATGACGCACGAATCTTTATCCTTGATAAACGATTTTACCTGCGACAATGGTGTATTTGACTTTTCCTTTTAATTTCCACCCGTCAAAAGGGGTGTTCCGGCTTTTAGATTTTAATTTTGCCCCCTCAACCACCCATTCGGCTTCGGGGTCAAACAGGGTGATATCGGCATAGGCCCCTTCTTCAAGCGAGCCTTTATGGATCTTTAAAATCTTTGCCGGATTAGAGCTCAAGAGTTCAACCATTTTAGAAAGAGAGAAAAGATTCTCCCTGACCAGCGCCAGAGAAAGAGACAGGGCGGTTTCCAGCCCGATAATGCCAAAAGGGGCTTTGTCAAACTCCTGTTCTTTTTCCTCCGGAGAATGGGGGGCATGATCGGTTGAAATGGCGTCGATCGTTCCGTCTATCAGCCCTTTTTTAACCGCTTCCCGGTCTTTAAACGATCTCAACGGGGGATTCATCTTGGCGTTGGTGTTAAACCCGATCGTGGCCTCGTCGGTCAGGGTAAAATAATGAGGGCAGGTCTCCGCGGTCACCGGGACTCCCCTCTCTTTGGCCTCCCGGATCATCCGCACCCCCCCCTCACTGCTGACATGGGCGAAATGAATCCGGCTTTTGCTTAAATCGGTTAAAAGGATATCCCTGGAAATCATCACCTCTTCGGCCTGACAGGGGATCCCTCTGAGGCCCATTTCGGTAGACGACCGGCTTTCGTTCATCACCCCCCCTTCGGAGAGGTGCTTATCCTCGCAATGGGGCATCACGACCAGATCGAAAGCGCGGGCATATTCCAGCGATCTTCGCATCAGTTCGCTGTTCATCACCGGCCATCCATCGTCTGAAATCGCCACACAGCCGGCCTCTTTCAGCTTGCCGATTTCAGCCAGTTCCTCCCCTTTTGACCCTTTGGTGATCGCCCCTACCGGCAGAACATGGACGACCCCCTCTTTTTTCGCCTTTTCAAGGATATACCGGGTGACCGTTTCGTTATCATTAACCGGTCTGGTATTGGGCATACAGCAGACGGTGGTAAACCCTCCGGCCGCCGCGGATTCTGTCCCGCTCCGGATATCTTCTTTATACTCCTGTCCGGGGTCCCGCAGATGAACATGGAGATCAATAAATCCGGGAGAAACGATCATTCCTGAAGCATCGATCACCTGATGCCCCTTTTTCTCTATGGCCCTGGAAGAAATTTTCGCCACACGATCATGTTCAATCAACAGGTTCATGACCTGATCGCAATGATTCTTCGGATCGATTAAACGCCCCCCCTGAATGACTAGACCCATGCTTGATAACTCCCGCTTATTAATGATGAGAAAAACGATGTCAGGATGACGGTGACCCGCCGGACAACAAAAATATAACGGCCATTCGAATTGCGATCCCGTTGCTCACCTGCTCCAGAATGACCGAAGAAAGGCCGTCGGCAATTTCGGAGCTGACTTCAACATCCCGGTTCACCGGGCCCGGATGCATCACCAGCGCGTTGGGACCGGCCCATTTTAACTTTTCTTTATTCAGACCGTAAACCTCGCTATATTCGCGGATAGAGGGAAAAAGCCCTTTCCCCTGGCGTTCCAGCTGGAGTCTGAGCATGAGCACCACATCCACCCCGCTGATCCCTTTTTTAAGATCGTGAAAGACCGTGACGCCGGAGCTTTCAATCTCTCTGGGGATCATCGTGGGAGGTCCGACCACTCTGACTTCGGCTCCCAGTTTGGTTAATCCGGCGATATTCGAGCGGGCCACCCGGCTATGGGTAATATCCCCCACGATGGCCACCTTGACCCCCTCGATTTTTCCCAGTTTTTCGCGTATCGTAAAAAGATCGATCAGGCCCTGGGTCGGGTGCTCATGGGCGCCGTCTCCCGCGTTGATAATCGAACTTTTAAGATGCCTGGCCAGAATATAAGGGGCTCCCGAACTGGCATGCCGGAGGACAATCATGTCGGCGTTCATCGCTTCGATATTTTTCGCCGTATCTAGTAAACTCTCCCCTTTAACCGCACTGCTCCCGGAATTGGAGATATTGATGACGTCGGCGCTTAAACGCTTGGCGGCAAGCTCAAACGAAGTCCGGGTCCGGGTGCTCGGCTCATAAAATAAATTGACCAGCGTTTTCCCGCGGAGGGTCGGAACTTTTTTAATATCGCGGGAACCGACCTCTTTAAAAGAGACGGCGGTATCGAGAATCAGCTCGATCTCTTCTTTTTGAAGTTCTTTAAGGGTCAGCAGATCTTTTCTTTTGAGTCCCATGCTTCTGTCGCTTTTATTTAGTTTATTGCTTCTCTCTCTTCCCGGCGGGAATGTAATATGACCACCCGGTCTTCCTCTCCCTCTTCTTCAAGTAATACTTTAACTGTTTCCTCTATGCCCGTGGGCAGATTTTTACCGACAAAATCGGCCCGGATCGGAAGCTCTTTATGCCCCCGGTCTATTAACACGGCAAGCTGGATCGCCTCCGGACGGCCAAGGTCCATCAGCCCGTCGAGCGCCGCTCTGATCGTTCTCCCCGTAAAGAGGACATCGTCGACCAGAACGATCGTCTTTCCGGTGATGTCACCCGGAATATCGGTTATTTTTAAAGCCGGCTGATCTTTTTTAGTCATCAGATCGTCCCGGTAAAGGGTCACATCGAGCGCCCCGATCGGGAGATCGACTTTCTCAACCTCAAAAATTTTTCTTTTCAACCGGTTGGCCAGATAGACCCCTCCGGTGCGGATTCCGACCAGAACCAGGTTGGCAGTCCCTTTGTTTTTTTCGATAATTTCATGCGCAATCCGGCTAAGGGATCTTGAGATGCCGATCTTGTCGAGAATCAGTTTTTCGTGAAATTTAACCATTGGGCACAAAAAAAGGCCTTCTTTTAGGATGATAAGAAGGCCCGTTCATTATATCAGGTAAAATAATCTTATTTTTTAACGGTAATAAACACAGAGCTGACATCGATGAATCCTTTCTAGTCTCACTGAACTAGGTTTAAAGGCAAACTCATCTTACCGGACATTCTTTTTAAAGTCAAGAAATCTCAGGACTGGGGGCCTGCGACATAAAAGTGGGTTTTTAGATTTGCCTCTTTTTTTTGGTTATGTTATTGTAGAATAATATCTACAATAAGG
>JACQBY010000052.1 GCA_016201875.1 Nitrospirota bacterium | reverse complement strand
GTCTTCGAAAACCAATCTTCCGCCGTAAGATCCGGCAATGCTGAGCAAAATAAGGCCTGTGAGAGAGAGGATTAAATAGAAATTCACCCATTGATCGGCGATCTGGTTTTTTTTGAAAAAGCGAAAAGCGAGGAGGAGCGTAAAAGAGGCCGTCGCGGCCAGGGCAAACCCTTTATGGTCGTCAATATGCTCTTCGCTGATACCGCTTGATTCTATTTTATCTTCAATCAAAATACCCGATCCGGAGGCGACAAATCCCGCAAGGACCGCCAACATAAGGAGGAAGTACCCCATTTTTTTAAAATCCTGATTTTTCGTGAACTTATAAATAAAATCGCACAAAACGCTGGTAAAAAATAAAGAGATCGGAAAATGAACGAGCATCGGATGGAGATGGATCAAGTTAAACATCGCCGTTTTTCCTTAATTAAAGGGTTGTTATCAAGGGATAACCGTTTATTTTTGACATCATAACATAAAACGAATGTCACAGGAATAAGGTTTTTTTTGTCTATTCGTTCCTTTTTTTAAATTGACACTTATAACAATTCCCTGTTAAGATTTTTATTTTTGGCCCAATCCCATTAGAAGATAGCGGCGGCGTACCCAAGTGGTAAGGGAGCAGTCTGCAAAACTGCGATTCAGCGGTTCGATCCCGCTCGCCGCCTTTACCTTGCATCCCATTTTTTCTCCGACCTGATGAAACATTTGATCCCTCGAAGTGCGGACGAAGTGCGGAACGGTTTGTCCGCCCGGTTTGTCCGCCCATTAGTCATCCTTCTGATCGTTCTATCCATCATCGGATTCATCGGGACCAGTATTGAAGAAGCCCGTGAACAGGCCCGGAACCTCCGGTCAGCCGGAATGATTTTAATCCAGGGGGGGTGCTATGAAATGGGGGACCGGTCCGGGAAAGGGGCTGAAGATGAACGCCCTGTTCATATGGCCTGCGTCGACCCTTTTTATCTTGGGAAAGCCGAGGTGACGGTCGAAGCGTTCAGCCGGTTTGTCGAGGAGACAGGTTATCAAACGGAGGCTTCGGCGGACAAACCGGGCGGACAAACCGGGCGGACAAACCGGGCGGACAAACCGGGCGGACAAACCGTTCCGCACTTCGTCCGCACTTCGTCCGCACTTCGTCCGCACTTCGTCCGCACTTCGTCAGACGGGTGCGAGTCTTGGGATGGGGCGAATGAAAGTTCTCCGGCCGTCTGTGTCTCCTGGAATGACGCCAGCCATTATATTGAGTGGATGAAAAATAAAAGCCCCAAAAAAGCGATGGGGTACCGCCTTCCAACCGAAGCCGAGTGGGAGTTTACTGCCAGGAACTATGATATGGGTGGGAACGTGAACCAATGGATGCTCGACTGGTACGATGAAGGGTTTTATAAAAGAGGCCACAAGGCCAACCCGCGGGGGCCTTCGGAAGGGAAATTCCGGGTGATTCGGGGAGGCTCCTGGCCGGATGAGCCGGTAAAACGCCGCTTATCTTCCCGCAAAAAGGAACTGCCGGATTACCGGAGCAGCCATCTCGGATTTCGATTGGCCCTCGGGGTTTCAGACCGGTAATATAAGAGTGAAGCAACCCCTTTTAGGGGTGCTTCACGCGGGGGCACGGGGGGTATTGAGTGAGTTATACGAAGGCCCCCCGATATAAGTACCTCCCTATTCACCGGTTCTTTGCCTGTATCTCTCCGCCTGCCCCGGGTCTACTTTTCGCATCCGCTTTAAAAGGTCTTCCTTTCCGGTATCGATGTCGGGCTTTTTGGGGCCTGCTTCTTCCCCCGGTTTTTCAAGGGGATTGACAGATGTTTCACGCCGTTCTACAGGCGTTTCTCGCCGTTCTAATGAAGGGTTCATCTTTATTCCTCCAGGTATAAGATTAAGAAAAAAATTGAGCGGCATCCGATAATTGATTTAAACGGTTTTTCATGGCTGCGATCTCTTCCGGATCAAAGAGGTTGTTTAAGTCCAATTCTTTTTTAAACAGGCCATTTTTAAAAATGATCCGTTCCCATTGCATTAAATGGATCTGTTCATTAAACCGTTCGACACAGAGCCCCCGGATGGCGGCCCGGGTGTTTTCAGGAGCGGAATGAATCGCTTCTTTAATGTCTTGTTCGCCGGAGAGTCTTTCCATATTTCCGCTCATTTCCAGGGAGATAAAGAGCCCCCGGTCAGGATTGATATTATGAAACTCAAGATCAATCGCCGTTAAACGGATATCGCTCCAATCGGTTTTTTCTGAATCGACAAACGTTTGAAGAAGCCATTTTTTGGCGACCCAGTCCAGCCGGTTGGTCAGCCGCTCCTGATGCGATTCAAGGTCGTTTAACACCTCTTCCCAGGTTTTTAAGACCCATTTTGTGTCAGGATCGTCTTCATGGCCAAAGGCCTTGACGGCGGCATTCAGATAAAGCCTCTGATGATCGATCGGAGAAAGGTTCTGGCCGTTTTTCAGGCGGATTGGTTTTTTGCAGGTGGTGTCGAGCGAGACCTCGTGGAGCGTTGAAACAGGTTCCGAAATGATGAACGCTTCCGGAATATCTCCCTTTTCAATCAGCCTCAGCGCCAGCCAGGTGGTTCCTATTTTAAGGGTGGTCGAAATTTCAGAGAGATTGGAGTCCCCTAAAATTTGATGGAGCCGGCGGTATTTTGACCGGTCGGCATGAGGTTCGTCCCGCGTATTGATGATCGGCCGCCGATGCATGGTATCCACCGACATTTCAACTTCCATAAAATCGGCCCGCTGGGAAAGCTGGAAAACACCCCGCTGATATCCGTCGGGGGTATCGATCCCCACCTTGCCGGCGCCCGCAAAGATCTGGCGGGTGACGAGAAAAGGGGTCAGTCCCGAGGCAATGCTGTTAAAGGGGATCGACCGGGGGACCAGATAATTGTCATGGCACCCGTAACTGTGGCCATGGAAGTCGGTATTATTTTTATAAAGCTGGACCGCCGGCCCGCCAATCCAGGCGTTTCTCCGGTTGGCGCACTCCTGCAAGATCCGCTCGCCGGCTTTATCATGAATGACCAGCTCTTTTAAGGAGCGGCATTCGGGGGTGGAATATTCAGGGTGTGTATGGTCGTTATAAAAACGGGCGCCATTGGACAGGGTAAGATCGCTTTTCATCTCGTGAAACGAAAAAGGCTTTTTGCGGTCGGCTATTTCAAAAGCGGCCTCTTCTTCGTCCTGCGCGAGGGATCCGGCGCGGAAACCCCGCGCATCCAGCCGGGGGTCTTCCGCGCCGTAATCCCATTCCTGCCGGAAAGGTTTGGATAAATAGGACCGGACCAGCTCCATCGACTCCACCACATGGTCCATCGCTTCGACTTCTAAATCCTCGCGGATGATCCCGTATTCCGTTTCAATCCCAAATAATTTAATCATTCAAATCTTTTTTGGAAACCCAGTGAGCCTGTTCTAACGGTTTTATCGTCCATGATGGAGTGAATTCTCCCGCGATTGTTTAAGTCCTCCGAATCATAGTGTAAAATTAATTCAAAAAAGTCAAATCAATATGTTTTGATTTCCTCGGGCAAACATGATAGTTTCTTTAAAATTTTAATAGTGAAGTAGCCGGCTTTGCCGGTGCTTCACGCGGGGGCACGGGGGGTATTGAGTGAGTTTTACGAAGGCCCCCCGATATCAATTGAGGGAGTTTTTATGAGTCGTGTTAAAAGGGGAGTTGCTTTAGGGGTCATGGCGGCGGTTTTTGTTGTTTCTTTTAGCCTGAAGGGTTTGGCTGAAGAAGCTGTGGTGGCGCCTGAACTCAAAGAGGGAATAACCGGAAGAGAAATAATCAATAAGGCAGAAAATGTCAATCCAGGTTCCGATCAGCGGTCGAAATTAACGTTTCACTTCAAAGAAAAAGATGGGTCGGAACGAAAGATGGTCATGCAGAGGTTCTGGAAAAATTACCGCGGAGAAAATGGCATCGACTCTAAAGTCATGATTTTTCAGGAATATCCTCCGGAAAGCAAGGGGTCGGGTTTTATGGGGTGGTTTTACAGAACAGGGGCTAAAAAAAGCGAAGCCTGGCTTTATATCCCCGTTTTAAGAAAGGTTATTCAGCTCCCTGATTCAAACAACGATGAGGCTTTCCAGGGTTCTGATTTAAGGCCCGGAGACATGGCCGTTCGCAATGTCGAAGAGGATACCCATACTTTTCTGGGTGAAGAGACCCTGGATGGAAAGAGCTATTATATGGTGGAGTCTGTGCCAAAAAAGAAAGATCCGCTCTATCAATACGGAAAGGTCGTAAAATGGATTTCAAAAGACCTCTTTTTAAAAGATAAAGTCGATTTTTACGATGAAACCGGAAAGCTTTTTAAAAAGCAGACCATTTCCTGGAAAAAACAGGATAATGCCTGGATATGGGATAAAGTGACTACGGTGAATGTCCAGACAGGGGTCGAGACCCATCTTGATGTCAGTGAAATAAAAATAGATACGGGGATTCAGGATTCCCACTATTCGGAGAGGACCCTCAAGGGGGGACCCGCCTCTTTTAATAAGTGATGGTCTCGTAAAAAGTCGTCATTCCCGTGCAAACGGGAATGACAGAGAACCGCTTTTTAAGATTTTTCACGAGAAAATCAATAAACAGGGATACCGTAGATTTTTTTGGCGTTTTGGGTTGTAACCCATTCGACTTCTTCGAGCGGGATTTTTTTAATTTCAGCGATTTTTTCCGCCACCTTTTTAACGTACATCGGCTCGTTTTTCTTTCCCCGGTAAGGGGCCGGGGAGAGAAAGGGGGCGTCAGTCTCGATCAGGATTTTATCGAGGGGGATTTGAGCCGCGGCCTCCTGGAGATCGGTGGAGTTCTTAAAGGTGATGATCCCTGAAAAAGAGATCATAAAATTCATTTCAATCGCTTTTCTGGCCATTTCGAGATTTTCGGTAAAACAGTGAATAATCCCCCCGGCCTCCGCCGCATTTTCTTTTTTTAGAATTTCAATCGTTTCTTCCGCGGCATTCCGGCTATGGACGATGAGCGGAAGGCCCGTTTCTTTCGCCAGTTGAATATGGCCGGCAAAAAAGCTTCTCTGGGCTTCACGCGGAGAATGGTCGTAATAAAAATCCAGTCCGGTTTCGCCGATTCCTCTGATTTTTGAGTTTTTCCGGATCAGTTCCCTGAATGGGTCAAAGATCTCCGGGGTAACGGTTTTCACTTCGTGAGGGTGCATTCCTGCTGTCGCATAAACGTCGGGGTAGTTCAGGGCATAATCGCCTGCTTTCTGGCTCGATGGCAGATCCGTCCCGATGGTGACCATCAATACCAGTCCCGTTTCCCGTGCCCGCGCAATGATTTCTTCTACTTCTTTCGGGTTGCCCAGCATGTCCAGATGACAGTGCGTATCGGTTAACATCAAGTTTCCTTCCAAGTTACTGTTGAATGGTTGAATGGTTGAATGGTTTAAACCCTTCAACTCTTCAACAGGTTTTTCAAATCAACCCTTCAACTTTTTTACTTCTTCAACCGGGGGTCGAGCATGTTTCTTAATCCTTCGCCCAGTAAGTTATATCCCAACACCGTAATTAAAATGGCTATTCCCGGAAAAAAAGAGAGCCACCAGGCGATTTCAATATTATCTTTGCCCGCCATCAGAATATTACCCCAGCTTGGCGTGGGGGGCTGAATGCCGAGGCCGAGAAAACTGAGCGAAGACTCGACCAGAATGGCCCCCGCAACCCCGAGAATAGCCGAGACATAAACGGGCGACAGGGTATTGGGTAAAATGTGATGGAGAATGATTCTTCCGTCATTGGCCCCCAGAGCCCGGACGGCGGTGATATAATCCATCTCCCTGGTCGAGATAAACTGAGCCCGGACCAGCCGGGCGACCCCCATCCAGCTGGTGATACCGATGATCACCATGATATTAAAAAGGTTTGGCCCCAAAAAAGCAATTGTGGCCAGAATCAGGAAAAAAGTCGGAATCGAGAGCATCATATCGGTAAACCGCATCAGAATGTCGTCTATCTTCCTTCCATAATACCCTGCCAGAGCTCCCATAACTATTCCGATCAGAATCGAAATCCCGACAGCCACAAAACCCACATTGAGTGAAACACGGGAAGCAAAAATGATTCTGGAGTAGACATCTCTTCCCAGTTCGTCGGTCCCCATCCAATGTCGGGCCGTAGGGGGCGAGAGGATATTTTTAAGGTCAATGGTCTTCGGATCGTTTGTTGAGAGGAGCGGGGCCATTAAAGCGACCAAAAAGACAAACAGAATAATGAGGAGGCCGCCGAAGGTGACTTTATTCTGATAAATTGAACGGAAAAATCGGGTTATGCCGCGCATCGTTTAAGAGGTCTTTGTGATAATGGTCACTTTAGGGTTGACGAGGGCAACGGAGATATC
>JACQBY010000076.1 GCA_016201875.1 Nitrospirota bacterium | reverse complement strand
ATCGCTCATCAAGATGACTTCGGTCTCCCGGTTTGTCGTTTTAATGGCTTTTAAAAGTTCAAGAGAGGAGATGCCGGGGGCGAGGTTCCCGCAGATCACCACATGAATTCCGACGGTATGGAGGATTTCAAGGACCTGTTTTCCGGAACCCAGGGGAAAAACGTTATATTTTTCCTCTTCCAGCACCTTGGCCATTTTTTCAGCAAAGGCGACATTCCTGTCCACAACGATGATCTTTCCCTTCATTTAACGCTTTCCCGGAAAAAGTGAATTTTATGATTCCAGTATTCCAATCTTTTAATATACCATATTTAAAAATTTCGGGACGGGGGGAATGGCCAGAATGCAAGATATCGGTTAAAATCAATTACTTAAAGGGGCAAGAAGAGACTGCAGAGGGTCTTTTAAAAATGGGGGGAAACTGGATACCCCCCGGGCAGGATCAAAGAAGTAAAAGGCTATATTGAAAGGTTTGAGCAGTTCTAGATCAGAACTTCGCTCAATTTTGATGAGAAATCTAATTCGCTTAACAAAGATGCCGCGGAAATAAAAGCCTTTTTAGAAGCCACATGAAAAGCACCGATGGCCTGAGCCCCGTCGCCAGGTTGGAAATGGTCGGACAACCCTGAAGATTCGACTTTATTCCCTGCGGGATCGCGCATCACCCCTCTCACTTCGCACTTTCCATCCACATTTGCCATACTGTGAAGCGTGTATTCAAAACCAAGGACATGAGCCACGAGAGCGGCCATTAAAGATTGTTTCATCAAGGGGTTATCGAGGATGGGGGAATACTGAAGATATTGATTTTTAAGCTGTTCGACAATCTGTTCGAGACGGTTTAAAATTTCATCTTTCTTTTCTGAAAGGTTCCCCGAATCATCAGTCGATTCATTCCTTCTTTTTTCTATCGAAATGTAATAGGATTGACATTGCTGTGAAAAACCGGTCAAATCTTCTAAAATCGCTTCTTCCAATTGAAAGCTGAAAACTTCTTTACCCCAGGGGAGGAATGTCTGCATGGCTTCCTTTCATATCATCATTTTAAAATTTTTTAAAAAAATACTCTTTTATAAGAGTCTATTAAATAGATTATTATAAGCTATTTTCTTGAAAAAGTCAAATTTTATTTACGTTTTCTCTTTTCTTCGAAATCTTTGGAAATCTTTGAAACCTTTTCATAAAAGTCTGCTAAAATTAAAAAGAAAAACGAGATCCGGACGCTTTGATTTGAAAGGAAAATAATGAAACCCCATATTTTACTCATAGAGGATGGAAAAACGCACCTCAAAACCATTCTGAGCCTTCTCGATGAATTTGGTTTTTCCGTCTCCCATGCATCCACAGGGAAGGAAGGCCTTGACTTCGCCCTGGATAAAAAACCCGATTTAATCTTGCTGGATATGGCCCTTCCCGGCGTTGGCGGGCTTGAAGTCTGCCAAAGGCTTAAAGAAACTCATGAAACCAGTGCAATTCCGATCCTTTTCCTCACGCAGAAAAAGAAGATCGAGGATAGGATTGCGGCATTTAACGCAGGGGCAAATGACTTCATCTCTAAACCCTGCCACCCTGAAGAACTTAAAGAAAGAATTCTTGCCGCATTAAGAACCAGGGAAAAACTCTATTTTTTCAACAGGGAAATCCAGCTTCTGGAAAACCATATCGAACAGATCCAGACGCTTGCGGCAAAAGACCCCCTGACCCATCTATTCAGCAGGAAACCTTTTCTTCTTCAGCTGAAAAACGAATTTATCCGTTCTCTGAGGTATCATCTTCCCCTCACCTTATGTCTGATCGACATCGATCATTTAAATACCATTAACCGGTTATACGGAGAGCCCGCAGGGGATTCGGTCCTGATTGAAACCGCATCCATCCTCCAGCAGAATTTCCGGGAAATCGATATCATCAGCCGTATTGAGAATGATGATTTCTTTGTCAGTCTTCCGCACAGTTCTATTGAAGATTCCATGATTCCTCTTTCCCGGTTTCAAAAGCAGGTCAATCAATGCATGTTTAAGACCCTTCCTCCGGAACACAAAATCACTGTCAGCGCCGGGATGGTGTCGCTCCCCAATGCGAATTTTACCGGCGAAAATCATTTAATAGACGCCGCGAAAAAAGCGCTCCGGCAGGCCAGAGAAAAAGGAGACAACCAGATTTCAATATGGAAAGAAAACGGAAAAGATGAAAAAAACGATTAAAATACTCGCCTTCCTCTCTGTCATCACCCTGCTCCCCATGGTCATACTGGTCCTCTTTTCCCCCTATTTTCTGAACGCCTACAAAGACCAGATCGCCAAAACGCTCGGGGAAGGGCTCCATCGGAGGGTTGAAATTAAAAAGATCTCTCTGACCCTCTGGACCGGCCTCGGCCTTTCTGTCGAAGGCTTAAAGATCCACAACGAACAGGGGTTTAAAAACGACCTTCTGCTAAACATGGACTCGTTCAATCTATCTTTTGAGTTCTGGCCCCTTTTACGGCAAAAAATTGAAAGCCGGGGAATCGTGATCAACCATCCTCAACTCTTTATCGAAACAAACCTGAAAGGGATATCCAATCTTTCAACTCTCGCAACTCCCGCAACGCTAGTAGAAGGATCTGAAAACAGAAAAAAACCTGAGGGATTAGCCTCCGGCCCGGAGATCCTTCCCGGCATTTCAATTTCAAAACTCCTGATTGTCAACGGATCGATTTCCGATGAAAACAACCTGACAAAAGATGCCGCCGCTCTTGACGGCATTAACCTGAACCTCACCCGCCTCAGCTATGCGCCGGATGGCCATCAATCCGGCCTGGTCAACGGGATAAACGTCGAAGGGGAAATAGAGATCCGTCAGGGGAAAATCAACCCCTTTCATTTTGAGAAGCTGGCCGGCCATCTCTTTCTTGAAAAAATGAGACTCCATTTAAAAGAGTGGACGATGAAAAGCTACGGGGGGAGCATCCAGGGAGACTTCCGTCTGAATCTGGGAGAAAAGCCTCTGCAGTATGAGTTTTCCGGGAAAACCGATAAAATTAACTTGCAGGCTCTGGTCAATGAGAATTCCACCAGCCAAAATGTCATTGCCGGAGATTTTTATTCCATGCTGTCGGCCAAAGGGGCGGGATTAACGCTGAAGGATATGGAAAACCATTTATCGGGAAAAGGAGCGTTTGCCCTTAAAAAAGGGTCGTTAAAAACAGTGAACCTCCTGAAACAGATTGCTATCCTTTCCCGGTTAAATCTCCTTCAGCAAAACAAAGGGCTGGAAGAGACAACCCTTGAATCGTTAAACGGGGATTTCGTTATCGATCATGGAAAAATGGTGTTCCATTCTTTGAGGGGGGCTACGCCTGAAGGGGAAATCACCGGCGACGGGAACGTTGATTTCCATAAAAATATCGATTTCAGGCTCAAAGTCGTCCTCAACCAGAATGAAACCGAACGACTGCCGAAAGAAGCCAAACCCTTTTTAGCCGGTGAAAACGGACGGGCCGAATTCCCGGTCACCCTGCGGGGGAGTCTCTCAGCTCCGGCCGTCAGGCTCGAAACGGCCGAGATCCGGCAAAAGGCGGTCAACGAGGGGGTGAAACAGGGGATCAAGTCTCTCCTCGATCGATTCTCCCCCAGATAGCGATATTAGCGCGGAAAAGCCTCTTTGACCCCGCCATCCACCGGAATAATCGCCCCGGTGGTTTTTGCCGATTTATCCGAAGCAAGGAATAAAGCCGCCCGGGCGACATCTTCGGGGAGGATTTTTGTTTTAAGGATATTTCTTTTGGCATAAAAATCCTCGACCTGGCCCAAAGCGATCCCATGGGCCTTTGCCCGCTCGCTCCTCACCTCCTTGCTCCAGAGGCCGGAGTCAAGAAAGACCCCGTCCGGATTGATCATATTCACCCGGATCCCATATTCGCCGTTTTCTATCGCCAGAACCCTTGCCAGTTGAGTCTCCGCCGCTTTAGAAGCCGAATAGGCCCCGAAATCCTTTCCCGGAGCCAGAACATTTTTCGTCGAGATAAAGATGAGGTTCCCGCCGATCCCCTGCCTCTTGAAGAGCCGGACAGCCTGTCTGGCAACGAGAAAATGTCCGGTGGCATTCACCAGAAAAGACTTTTCCCAATCGGAGAGTTCAAGCTGATCCACCGGGCACGATTTGGCAAAACCGGCGTTTGAAACCACCACATCGATCCCCCCATATTTTAAAATCGCCGTTTGATACGCCTCTTCAACGCTTTCGGGGCGGGTCACGTCCATCTTTAACACGGTCATCCTGCCGGATGAAACTTCATTCTTAAATTCTTCTCTCGCCTGCTCCAGCCTCGGAAGATCGACATCGGCCATGATCACATTTGCCCCTTCCCGAAGAAATTCCTCGCACATCGATTTTCCGATTCCGCGGGCGCCCCCCGTCACCAGAACCACGCACCGCGAAAATTCCTTTTCGGGAGGAAGAAGGGTCAGTTTATAATTTTCCATCGGCCAGTATTCAAAATCACAGATCTCTTTTTTGGATAAAAATGAAAATTCGTCAATCGCGGCGGCCATTTGAACGACTTCAATGGTGTGAAGATAGATATCCCTCGCAATAGAAGCGGCTTTAATATCTTTTCCCGTGGTGACCATTCCAAGCTCCGGAATCAGAATCACGCGGGGGTTGGGGTCGAGCATGGTCACATTGGGAGATTTATATTTTTCAAAGTAGTCCTGATACTCCCGGCGGTACTTTTCAAAAGCCTGATGGACTTTTTCTTTAAGAAGCTTTTTCTCTCCGATGAGAGGGAGAACCGGCTCCAAAAAAAGGGGCTTCGGCTTAACATGCATGAGATGGTCCGGGGTAAACGGCCCGACCTGAGAAAGCTTTGGAGCGGCCTTGGCGTTCACAAACGCCAGGACCGAAGGCCGGTCATCCACCAGGAGAACCATTTTCTGATTCCCGCTCACTTCTCCCCGGATAACCGGAAGAAGAGGGACCAGAGCCTCCTGCCGCCTTTTGGCGTCGCTCTTTGAACCGGCCGGTTTCGCCGCAGAACGGCCAGGAGCGCTTTTCTTTTTCATTTTTGAGCGAATATACTTTTCGGCAATCGTATTCAACTCGATGGTTTTAAGATAAGCCTCTTTAGCCTGGTTCCCCCAGGTGATCAATCCATGCTTGTCGAGAATCAGCGCTTCAATGCCGGGATTCCCCCGAAGGGCCTCCCCGACTTTTTTGGAGAGTTTGAACCCGGGACGGAAATAAGGGACCACCATCACTCTTTTTCCAAAGACCCGCGGAATCAGCCGGGCGCTATCGGAGGTATCGGTCAATGCGCAGATCGCGTCGGCATGCGTGTGGTAGACATGCGGAGCGGGAATAAACGCATGGAGGAGCGTTTCAATCGATGCCTTGGGAGCCGACGGTTCAAGGGAGCATTTGGCCTGATAGGCCACCATCTCTTCGTCGGTCATCTCCTCTCGATGGTACAGGGGGAGGAGTTCATCCAGGCGGAGAGGGCAAAACTGTTTCTCGGTAATCGTCTTCATATCCGAGCCGCTCCCTTTTATCCATAAAATCCGGATCTTTCTCCCCATATGATCATAACCGTCGGACTTGATCGAAGAGTTCCCGCCGCCCCATACCACAAGGTTCGTATTCTCCCCTATGAGGCGGGACGCATAAACCACCACCTGGACCCCTTTTAATTTTTTAGCCTGTTCATCGGACCATAAACTTTTCATGTTCACCCTTTCATCCATTGCCTATTTTAATAAAGAGCCGTGCCACCTAAAAATGCCGGATTTTAACATACTCAGGCCCCGTAGAGGAAGAGCTCTCTTGTCCAATCCAGGGTAACGTCAAAATCCGCTATAAATCGTCATTCCCGCGAAAGCGGGAATCTATAAGATGTTGATTTTTTGAATTCTGGCTTGGGTGTTGTCGCCGGGTACAGGAGCTGGCGCTTCACCATTTATTTTTGCGGCTGTGTTTGTCAATTTTGCAAGCATCACATCACTTAAGGGTTTGCCGGATCATTCTCATTGCCAGCGCTCCTGCTGAGCTTTCCGATCGTCTCGGTAGTCGTATTGGTCGGTTCACGATAGGGGGTTGCAATCTATGACCGTCTCATTGAGAAAACCTGACCTAACAGGAGGAAGGGGTACTTCCTGTTATCCAGCATCGAGTCAAATTCAAATTCCTCGCACCTTTCTTTTGGTAATTCTCGCCAGTGACAAATATTGTCAATTGACTATTAATTAAAAAAAAGTTTCTAATAGCTATTGTCTAGGTAATATTCTTAAAATCTTTTTTACTTTTGATTTAGAGGAATGGCTGAGTGTTTCGCGAATCTCACTAATTACGAATGGGTTATATCTTTGAATAAAAACAATTATATTATTTTACTTTTCGTTTGGCTTACTTTTTTATTGTCCTCCTGTGGAGGAGGCAGTGGAGGGCGTATAGGAGGAGGATCACCTTTGCAGCCTGCTGGAACGCCTGATCTGTCCTACGGAGTCTCAGGAAAATCCACTTTACAAAATGGTTCATTTAATTTAAATGGAGCCGCTCTTCAGCCTGATGGAAAATCGGTGCTAGCCGGTTCTTCGATTGTCAGTGGATCTAACCAGTTTGCGCTAAGTCGTGTGAATATGAGTGGTTCTTTGGATACGGCATTTGGAAGTAATGGATTTTCTACAACTTCGTTTGGTAATTCAACAAACAGCTATTTTGTTTCTTTGACAATCCAACCAGATAATAACGTTATTGCTGCAGGAACCGCCGAAATTCTGCCTGGCAGCGTCTTGGGATCTGGCACTTTTTATGTTGTTGCGAGGTATCTTCCAAACGGTAGTTTAGATTCAAGTTTTGGAACAAATGGAATCGTCAATTCGCCAAACGCGTCCAATTCAGGGTTAATCGTAAACGCTGTTGCTCTACAATCGACAGGAAAAATTCTTCTTGCAGTGACCCAATTCATTGCTTCTAATAAACCACCGTCTTTTGACATATTACGATTCAATTCAAACGGAACTCTCGACATAACTTTTAGCCCTTCCGGATTTGGAGGGTTATCAGTCATTCCTTTTCAATTCGGTCGTCTAAAGCCTATCGTTGTTCAGCCGGATGACAAATTTCTGGTTGGAGGAGCTTTGTATGTCAATATAAACCGTTCCTGCGCTCTGGTTCGTTATAATGCCGATGGAACCCCTGATCTAAATTTCTCAAATGGAATGGTTATTCCTTTTTCTTCTTCTGCTGATTGTTTTATCACATCGGTCGCGGTTCAGCTGGATGGGAAAATCTTGGTGGTTGCTCAAACCTCTGGTCAATCTTTAACTGGATCCTCATATCTGGCAGTTGCACGATTTAACTCAGTCGATGGCTCGCTCGACAATTCTTTTGGGAATCAGGGAGTTGTAAATATTCCAGTGGGCACGGTCGGTTCAGATTTTGCTCCAGATATTGTGGTTCAAAAAGATGGAAAGATTCTTGTTTCATGGAGCTCGTATATTTTGTCGTCAGCGATGTTTACCCTATCCTCTAGTACCCTTGCTCGGCTTCTTCCTGACGGAAATATAGATATTTATTTTGGAACAAACGGAATGATAACCGATGCGGGGCCGTATAGCAATACGGCTAACAGGGGAGTACTTATCCAAAATGATAGCAAAATTATCTCTTTCGGGACCTCCTTCGACAATCCGATTTCTCCCGCCTCTTTTGGACAGTCCACCTTTTTTCTCTCGCGGTATTGGCCATAATTGACACTGTTTCTAAATTTAAAATAGACAAAAAAAGAAATTCTTCCTGAAACCAATATTTCTAAATTCCCCTCCTCCATATAAAGCATTTCAAATAGAAATCATTATTCTAAAATAATTTGAGAAGACTACTGGAGTATAAGATCGGGACAAAATGTTTATATTGACAGAATATACAAATACTTGTATATTCCTGGAATGAAACCAGTAGAATGGTTAGGCTCTAGCCAGGAAGATGTCAGGAGTTTTTCGCCCTATAGCCCGTCAGAACATTGGGTATCAGTTATACCGAGTTCAAAAGGGATTAGACCCTTCTGACTGGAAGCCAATGTCGAGTATTGGGAGCGGTGTAAGAGAGATTCGGGTCCATACCGATACGGAGCATCGCGTCATTTACATAGCGAAATTTGAAGAAGCAATTTATGTGTTACATGCGTTCGTAAAGAAGACTCCGAAAACAGCAAAAAAAGATATTGATCTAGCCTCTAGGAGATTAAACGAGCTCCTGATTTTGAGAAAGGATAAAAAATGAGAAAGATTAAGCAAATCAAGGCATCTGGGAATGTTTTTCACGATTTGGGATTTGAACCCATAGAGGCAGAAAATCTTCGTGTACGGGCCCAGTTGATGACCGAAATTGAAAAATACATTCAAGAAGAAAAAATTACACAAGCCAAAGCAGCTATTCTTTTTGGAATTACTCAGCCCCGCATAAGCGATTTGGTGCGGGGCAAAATTCACTTGTTTACTGTGGATACTTTAATTGCAATGTTGATGCACGCAGGATTAAGAGTGAACGTAGAAGTTAAAAGACCAAAAGTAGCTTAACGAACTTTACCTTCGAGGTACGTTTTTTCTTTTGGAAATCCTTAAAATTAGGATGGCGTGATTCTTTCGGTGTCGGGCAACACCCACATTTGAATAAGCCGGACGTTTTTATCGGAAATCCAGAATTCAAAAAATCAACATCTTATGGATTCCCGCTTTCGTGGGAATGACGATTTATAGCGGACTTTGACGTGACCTTGTACTCCAATCTATTTAACCTTGATTTTATAAAACTAAACGTCTAAAATTTAAAATTATTTTAATCTGGTGCCTCCATGAACGCCCTTTTCCATCTCATGACTAAAAAAATCGTCACTGTTGACTCCCATGCCACCGTTGAAGAGGCGGCAAAAGTAATGGATAAACACAGGGTTGGGTCTCTTGTCGTCATGAAGGAGAATAAAGAAATCGGAATTCTGAGTGAAAGCGATATCGTCCGGAGAACCATTGCCAGAGGCATTCAACCCTCGGACATGATCGTTGAAAAAGCGATGAGCGCTCCTCTGATCACTATTTCGATCGATGCCAGCGGGGAAGAAGCGAACGAAACCATGAAAAAACATGGCATCCGGCATCTTCTGGTTGAACAAAACGGAAAGATCGTCGGTATTTTTTCTGTCCGGGACTTAATGAGATATTTTAAAATCTATTATGATGGGCTGGGGTCCCTCAAACAAGGCTCCTCATAAGCGTCCTGATTCGTTGATAAAGGACTAGCTGCTGCGTTCTCGTCGTTCGGCAATCCTCATGTACCCATAACGTACATTCCGGTTGCCTCTCTCCTGCGGCCTTGCATCTAATCCCTTCTCAACGAATCAGCATTACCCACCGTTCTCCTCCAAAAAAAAGTTTTAAAAGGATAGGTAAAAATGAAAGAATTGAAGGAACATATTGAAGAGCTATGGGAGAAAAAAGAGAACCTCTCTCCTATAACCATTTCATCCGGCGACAAGAAAGCAATCACGGAAGTCATTCATCTGCTTGATCGGGGAAAGGTCAGGATCGCGGAAAAGGTCAATCAATCGTGGGTCGTCAATGAATGGCTTAAAAAATCGATCCTCCTCTTTTTCAAAACCAATGACAATGAAAGAATTGAAGGGGGATTCTCTCAGTTCTTTGATAAGGTCCCTTTGAAATACGATCACTACCATCTACCTGATTTTAAGGAAGCGAAAGTCCGGGTCGTCCCTCCGGCCACGGTAAGACGGGGAGCCTATATCGCTCCCGGCGCGGTCTTAATGCCTTCTTATGTCAATATCGGCGCTTATGTCGGAGAAGGGAGCATGATCGATACCTGGGCTCGTGGGAGAAGGGGCCGTTGTTTCAATGGGGGTCTTTCTGGGAAAATCGACCAGGATTTACAACCGGGAGACCAAAGAGGTCTCGACCGGGTTTATCCCCCCTTACTCCGTCGTCGTCCCCGGAACGCTCCCCTCTAAAGATGGCTCCTGCGCCCTTCAGGCGGCGATTATCGTCAAGCAGGTCGACGCCGGAACGAGAAAAAAAGTGTCCATTAACGAGCTTTTGCGGGAATTCTAATGAAACCTGGACCCTGGAACCCTGTTGATCTTGCGCAGGAATTCATCGAATTCGATACCACCACGCCCAAAGACAACGGAATGCAGTCCCGGATGATCTCTTATCTCAAAAAGGCCGGGTTCACGATCCACCCCCTCCCGTTTGAAGGAATTCAAAACTTTTACGCCCGTCTCGGGAACAGTTCTCCGGTCTTTTGTTTTGCCGGCCATACCGATGTCGTTCCTTCCGGCCCCGAAGAAAGTTGGACAACCCCCCCTTTTTCAGGGAAAATTAGAGAAAACAACCTCTTTGGAAGAGGGGCAGCCGATATGAAAGGGGCTTTAGCGGCAATGGTCTCCGCGGTTTCTGAATTTCTGAAAGAGTCTCCCCTTCAAAAAGGATCGATTGTTTTTTTAATCACCGGAGATGAAGAGGGGCCGGCCATTCATGGCACGGCAAAAGTCATGGAATGGCTCAGGCAAAAAGGGGGAAAAATCGATTTCTGCCTCGTCGGAGAACCGACATCAAACCGCCGGGTGGGAGATCAGATCAAAAACGGACGGCGGGGAAGCATCAACGGACGGCTGACCTTATATGGAATCCAGGGGCATGTCGCCTACCCCCATCTTGCAAAAAACCCGCTCAATGAAGGGCTCGATATTTTAAAAGAGCTCACCGGGCTTCAATTTGACCGGGGGAACTCCTTTTTTGACCCCACCCGTCTGGTGCTAACCCATATTCATGGGGGTACGGGCGCAGACAATGTGACCCCCGACAGGGTGGAGATACGCTTTAATATCCGGTTCGGGACCG